>JBBIVP010000010.1:0-23066 GCA_037439705.1 bacterium | reverse complement strand
ATTTCCCTTTTTTCTTTATCCCCCTCATCGTAAATTTCACCGAATATTTCTTCCGTTATATCTTCAATTGTTACCACCCCAGTAACTCCTCCGTATTCATCAAATACCACACCAATATGAATCCTCCTGTCCCTCATTTCCTTAAAAAGCGTCCTTATGTCCTTTGATTCTGGAACGAAGTACGGATTTCTCATTACTTTCACTATATTTTTTTCTTCCTGATTTAACAGTTTTATGACATCTTTGATGTAAATAATTCCTATTATATTATCAAGCGTTTTTTCGTAAACAGGCAACCTGCTTAAACCACTTTTGCTGAAAAGCTCAATGAGTTCATTAAAAGGAATATCTGCTTTCGCAGCCACCACATTCTGCCTTTTTATCATTACATCCCTTACCTTTTTATTCCTTGTTCTGTAAAGCTTTTTGAGGATTTCAGTTTCGTATTCGTCAAGGATTCCCTTTTTTAAACCTTTATTTACATAATCCTCAAAAGTTGCTTCTAAATTTTTCTCTTTTTTTCTCATCAACACCATTTTTTTCTTATAAGTTCATCAAGCAAATTTTTTTGAAGAGCAAACATTTTTTTCCTTTCAGCAGGTTTTGAATGATTATATCCTCCTATATGTAGAAGGGCATGAAGGAAAATCTCTAAAAATTTGTTTTGTTTCTTTTTGAGAACCTTTTCGTTTAAAAGTATTTCTCCTATAAAAGTTTTTTCATTATTAAACGGACTTCCATAGGAAAAAGCAAGCGATGAGGTTTTTTTATCAATTCTTCTATATTTTCGGTTCAGATTTCTCATTTCTTCTTCTGGAAGAAAAGTTATGTCCAGAATGATGTTCTTTCCCCTTTTTAGAAAATTTATTTTCTTAAAAACATATTTTGTAAGATTGACCATCAAATTTTTATCAAAAACCGCTTCTTTATTTTGAGTCCTTATTGAAACTTTCAGCATTTCCTACCCCGAATTGAAGCACTTTTGCTTTTCTTTTTAATGTGGACGGATAATCTATCCTGTGGTGATAGGTAGCAACGAGTTTTTTTACAAAAACTTCTTTTATGAGTGCTATTTCCTGGGTGGTGATATCACATTTATCAAGTTGCCCATCATCAAATAGTTTTTTGAATATCTCCTCTACTGCCCCCTCTATTTTCTGGGGAGTTATCGGATCCAGGACCCTAACCGCTGCTTCCACTCTATCCGCCATCATTACTATACATTCTTCTTTCGTTTTTGGTTTTGGTCCTGGATATCTGAAATCCTCAGCGCTTAATTCCGATTTCTCGGGGTCCCATATTTTTTTTGCCTTGTCATAAAAATACTGAACAACCGATGTCCCATGATGTGTTTCAATAATCTCTATAATTTCCCGCGGGAGTTTGTGTTTTAAAGCCAGTTCCTTTCCCTCCTTCACATGAGAGACTACAATGAGGGCACTCATCTTTGGAGATAGATGGTCATGTGGATTATTGCCAGGTTTCTGGTTTTCTATGAAGAATTCCGGTTTAGTTATCTTCCCGATGTCATGATAAAGTCCTCCTATCTTTGCAATGGTGGAATTTGCTTTTATTGCCTCAGCAGCTTCTTCAGCGAGGTCGCTCACCATCAGGCTGTGCTGAAAAGTTCCCGATGCATTCAAAACCATTTGTTTAAGCAGGGGATGCTCTCTGTACGAGAGTTCAAGAAGTTTTAGTTCTGAGGTGTATCCAAAAATTATTTCTGCAAGAGGGATGATTCCAGCAGATAATATGCCCGATAAAATTCCACAGGATATCCCATAGAAGTTGAATTTGAGGAGGTTTATAAGCTCCCCACTTCCTGCTATTAGTCCAATTCCTGTTGCAAAGAACATGCTCCAGAGGATACTTTTTAATCCTGCTTTTGCTACCGCTATTTTCATTCTTTTCGACCTCAAGAAAAAAATCAGCGTTAATCCGTAGAGGAGGTGGAAAAGAACTGCATATATATGGATTTTTAAAAGTGCCGCTTCAATAGTTATCATCGTTATGAAAATTAAAAATGCATGAATTGAGCCAAGAAAGGAAAAGGCAATCATAGGAGCCATGGGGATTGGTAACAAAAATGGAAATGATATTCCGATTTCCCAACCGTATTTTAATGATATCGCATCGCCAACAACCAGAAGGAGTTTTGTTATCCCCACCGAGAGTAGAATAATCAGGGAAAGGAAAGAAATATCTTTTATTGAGAGATTGTATTCTTTTATTTTTGAAGGAAGATAGTAAAAAATTATAAAGAATATGAACAGATTAAGTAAAGAACTTCCCAAATAGAATTTCCATTCATGAGATTTTCCTTTTATGGCTTTAAATACCTTGATTTTTTTCCAGATTTCTTCTGTAACCCTGTCTCCTGTTCTTACAAGAACCTCTCCTTTTTTGATACTGTGAAAAACAGGTTTTACGGATCTTTCCGCCTCAACCTTTCTTTTTAGAGTTTCGCTCTCGTTAAAATATAAATTGGGAACTATCAGTTTTTCAACGAGGTTTTTTAATCCAGGAGATTTTATCCTGAGGCTGATATTTTTTTTAACTTCCTCCACATCCATTATGTTTGTCATATCTTCAAGTTGTATTTCGCTTTCTATGGTTCCATCACTTTTTAAAATCCTTATTGATATCCCTTTTTCAAGATGTTTTAAAAAGAGGTTTTTTTCACTAACTATGTACAGGTTTTTCGTCCACAGAGAAATGGATTCCACATTTCTTAAAATTGAAGTAGAGAAATTACTTTTTACCAGATAATCAACATCCCTTTCGTCTATTTCTATTCCCTCATTTTTAAAAAAATTCTTTATATAGGATGTATTCAAATTTTCAGTTCTTTCTTTTAATTTTATAAACGCTCCTTTAAATTTTTCTTGTATATTAATGTTCCAGTAAGGAGAATAATCGTACACAAAGTTAACTTTGCTACGAGCCTCTTCAATTTTTCTTTTTGTCGCCTCCTCGTCTTCAATGAGAAAATCCCTGTCAGCTACAATAGTGTATGGAGATGGCATATCTATATGCAGGTTATATTTTGACCTTCCGCGGATTCCCATTATAATTATAAGAATAAAAATCTGAAACCCTATGATATGAGCCCATTTTATAACATTGTTGAGAAGATTCTTTTTATCTTTCATCGTAGGCTTTTATTATTTCCTGAACAAGCGGGTGCCTTACTACATCGGAACCATCAAAATAAATAAATTTTATTTGTGGTATTCCAGATAGAATCCGCTGAGCTTCAATAAGTCCTGATTTATGTTCCTTGGGCAAATCAACCTGGGTTATATCTCCCGTAATAACTGCTTTTGAATCAAAGCCAAGACGAGTGAGAAACATCTTCATCTGTTCGGATGTTGTATTCTGCGCTTCGTCAAGTATTATGAAGGCACTGTTTAATGTTCTACCCCTCATAAAGGCGAGCGGAGCGATTTCTATTATTCCCCTTGAGAGAAGTCTTGATACCTGATTAAATTCAAGCATGTCATGCAGGGCATCATACAGAGGTCTTAAATAAGGGTTGACTTTTTCTTGAATGTCTCCGGGTAGATATCCGAGTTTTTCTCCTGCTTCAACCGCTGGTCTTGTTAGAATTATTCTGTCCACATATCCTGCTTTGAGATACTTTACAGCCATTGCCATGCTCAAATATGTCTTTCCTGTTCCAGCTGGACCTATTCCAAAGACAATGTCGTATTTTTCTATCGCTTTTACATATTCCCTTTGATGTGGGGATTTTGGCATTATCTTTTTGTTTTTGTATGATATAAAAATTACATCTTCCTCCATTATTGTTTTTGAGGTTTCTTCGTAATTTTTCATTCGCCTTTCAATTTCAACCCTGGTGATTTTGTTTCCTTTTAATATGGATTCATAAAGGGAATTTATTAGTGCTTCAGTTTTTTCAACCTTCTCTGGAGCTCCATAGAGCAAAATTCTATTTCCTCTTGAACTTATGTGAATGCCTGTTTTGTCGCTTATAAAGGTGAGATTTTCATTAAATTGTCCTGCGAGATTTTGAAAGGCTTCAATGTCATCAAAATAGATTTCTCTGAATTCTTCCATGTAAGGATTACTCTTCTTTATAATCCAAGTTCATAATATGTGTCATCTTCACTTTTTTTATAATAATATAACCTATTTATTGGAAATGTCAAATCTTTTTTTTCTAAAAGACCTTTTTCTACCAGTAAAAGAAGTGAGTCAGGATACCTTCCTTCTAAGGTTTTATAACTTTCAATGGCTGTTTTGATTTTTAATTTCTGTTTCTCAACCTTTATTACCTCAAAGGGGTCAAAAATTTTAATTTTTTCCTTTGAATTGCTTGAGGTGAGTCCATAGAGAAAAACTCCTGTAAAACCTATAAATAAAAATGCAATGATGTTTTTGAAAGAGAGCTTTATTATTTCCCATCTTTTATCCCTTTCCTCTTCTGACCGGAGCTCTTTACTCCTTTCTATTTCTACCAGCTCATTTTTTGAGAGTTCTGATATATAAATCATCGTTTCATAAACTGGTTTCCTTGATTTTCTTGCAATTTCTATTATTGCACTTTTACCATCAATGTACTCAATAAATTCCCACGGGATTCTTAGCTTTTTTGCAGTTTCTACATCAATCGTGCCGGATAATGAGGGTATGTTTTCATAAACCTTTGCAGGTTCAAGGGCGTTCTTCAATTCGTCAATGATTCTTGCAGCATCAAAGATTATGGAATCTGTATTCATAGGACGGTAAATCTTTGGATTAAATCCTATCTCTCCCTTCCCTTTTTCAATAAATTCAAAACTCACTTCCTCTGACATAAGGAGTTCAATGAGAATTTCCTGTGTTCTTGCTCTCAAAGCCTGTCCCATTTCATCTTCCGTTCCAGGTTTTTCTTCAATCAGAAGCGAAATTATGCTTACTCCCTTAGATTTTTCTTTTTTCTTCAGTATTTTCGTTTTTACCTTTTTATCTATTATCCCACATTCTGAAAGATATGTTAAAATAGCCCTATCCCTGTTTTTTACATCAGATTCTGCATATATAATTTTCCCGTCATAAAATAGAATCTGAATTTCTTTCCCTTCTTTTGTTTTTAAAACAAATATTCCGTTTTTTCTATCCGCCGATATATTTTGAAAATACTTTAAAACCCCTTCACCTGTTGATTTTCCTTTTATTTGCTCTTTTATAGCCATTTTACCTCCAGCTTCTCATTCTGAAAACGGTTAATATCCATACTATGAAAGCAACTAAGCCAACACTCGCTATTTCAAACAGACTTATTTCAACCGAAAATGGCATCAGTCCCCTTGTTAACTGATTTGAGAAAAAGAGTGGTTCAAGAAGGAGAATCCAGAAAGACAAAAGAATAAATCCCCTTATGTTTTTATTTCCAACTATATAACCCATACCGGGAAGGAGTATGTTTGATATTATGACCATCCATCTTTTTCTATGGTATCTTTTTGAGGTCTCAATTTCAAATTTTATCCTTTCTTCAGGCGAAATTTTTTCTTTGAGAATATAAATAGTATAACAGAGTCCGCATTCATTTTCAAGGGGAGAATCATCGCAGAGGGAACAGTATACCCTTTCACATCTTTTGCAGAGATTGGGTAAGAACCTTTTGATAAATGGAATCTGAAATATGAGTATGATGATTCCGCATATAATGCTTGCGCTTAAAGCCTTATCCTCGGGATATTTTCCAAAAAAAGTTTTCATTAGTTCTTTATAAATCTCCGGGTCTGAATTTTCCTTAAACCTGTTAATGAGTTCTGATGGATGAATTTCTGATGGAATGAAGAGGAGATTTATGTTCTCTTTTGATGAAAATCGTGATATCTTTTCAATAGTTTGAGGAAGTATTCTCTTTGCTATTTCCAGTTCTTCTTTTGCTTCTTCGAGTTTTGCCTGTGAGAAATATATGATAGAGAGGTTATAATGGGCTTCAGGGATAAGTTCAGATGTTTTAATTCTTTCATAAAATAGTTTTTCACTATTTTGTATATTTCCAAGGGCATATTCTATAATTCCGAGATTATTCAGACATTTTTCTTTGTAATAACCGTTTTTTAACAGGTTTTCAAAAATCAATTTTGCCTTTTCATATTCTCCCATTTTTATGAAGGTCAATCCCTTAAGGAAGAGTTTTTCATTGCTTTCCTTTTCGTTAAGTTCCAGTGTTAAAAGTTCTTGCGTCCATTGTCCTGAATGATAATTGTATAGGTAGGTCAAATATTGAAGTCTTTCCTGGGCAAAGTAAGTTGAGAGCTTTTTCCCCGTGAAGTTCAGGCTCCCGAATAAAATTAGAAGAAGAAACCCGAGTACCCTCGCACTCCATCCTCCTTTTCTTTCAAAAATTAGAAGGAATGTCAGATAAGATGGAATTAGGTAGCCAATGGGTATTTTGAGGAAGAATGGAATAATAAAGAAAAGAAAAATTAGCACTTTTATTCCCCATTCTGGGAGGAAAAATCCCATAATTTCATTGAAGAAATGGACCAGGGATGAAAAATTTTTTATAAAAAGGGCGAGTGCTGTAAGTGAAATGATGAATATGGTAAATAAAATTATATTATAAATCCATATAATCCTGAGTTCATAAAATGAAAATGTATTTGAGTATTTGAGAACCACAAACTTAAAGAATGGAAGAAATGATTTGAAGGTTCCTGTTATTCCCGTATCTTTTAATGCTTTTGCATATATGTAATGAACTGCTGGTAAATCAGGAGAGATATAGGATGCGGTGAGATACAATTTTTCACCCTTTGAAAAATTGCCCATAAGAAGCTCCTTTGCAGACTGGGATACTAAGGCGTAGGAAACAGGATAGTTTCTGAGCATACCATATGAGAGAAGGGCTGTTAAAAGTTCATCTTCATGTTCTTTATACTCTGCTTCAGAAGAATTGATCAATTTTTGAATTTCTTTGGTGAAAGATGGTATTTCTCCCTCATTTATCATAGATGCGAAGAGATATGTTATAAAAATTGTTGTAATCATTTATAGTAATGATATCATAAAAAGATGAAATTTAAAGAGGAAAGGCTTTTTAAAGAGTTTTTGAAGACCGTTGAAACCCTCAGATCTGAAAGGGGCTGTCCCTGGGATAGAGAGCAAACAATGGAAAGCATGAGAGGGAATATAATTGAAGAGGCTTATGAGGTGGTTGAGGCAATTGATGGGAAAGATTCCGAGAAACTGAAAGAAGAACTCGGAGACCTTCTTTTACAGGTTGTTTTTTTGTCACAAATAGCGAAAGAAGAGAAAAAGTTTACGATTTACGAGGTTATAGAGGCGATAAATAAAAAGCTCATAAAAAGGCATCCTCATGTGTTTGGAAACCTTGAGGTGAAGGATACAAAGGAAGTTTTGAGGAACTGGGCAGAGATAAAGAGGAAAGAAAAGGGAAGAAGGAGCGTTCTTGATGGAATTCCTAAATATCTTCCTCAGTTATACAGAGCAAAGAGGATTCAGGAAAAGGTGTCAAGAGTTGGGTTTGACTGGAACCGATGGGAGGAGGTTTACGAGAAAATTTTTGAGGAACTGGAAGAGGTAAAAAGCGCTATAAAATCTGGAAATCATGAAGATATTGAAAACGAGATAGGAGACCTCCTTTTTGCAGTTGTTAATCTTGGAAGATTTTTAAACCTGAACGCCGAGGATGCTTTGAGAAAGGCAAACAAAAGATTTATAAAAAGATGGATGGAAATGGAGGAAATGTCTTTAAAAGAAGGAAAGGATATTACCGAGATGAAGATTGACGAACTTTCAGAGCTTTGGGAAGCAAGTAAGGAAAAAGAGAAGAAGAAATAATGTTAGATTCTCTTTTCTAATTTCTCAATGTGTTTCCATATAAAGGATGGCATTCTTTTCCCAAATTTGGAAAAGAAGGATTTTATGTCCTCTATCTCTTTTTTCCATTCATCCCTGTCTATCCGGATTAGTTTTTCAAAATCTTCCCTTTTCAAATTCAATCCCGAAAGGTCAAGGTCTTTGTAATCCGGCATAAGCCCGAGAGGGGTCTCTTTTGCACCGGCTTTTCCTTCTACCCTTTCAATAATCCATTTTAGGACCCTTATGTTTTCTCCGAATCCTGGCCACAGATATTTACCATTTTCATCGGTGCGAAACCAGTTCACAAGAAAAATTTTGGGAGGGTTCTTCATAGAATTTCCCATATTCAGCCAGTGTTGAAAGTAATCTCCCATATTATATCCGCAGAAAGGAATCATCGCAAACGGGTCTCTTCTCACAATCCCTGCCTTTTTTTCAGCAGCAGCAGTTGTTTCTGTCCCCATTCTCGCTCCAAGAAATACGCCGTGGTCCCAGTCAAAGGCTTCTGTAACGAGTGGAACAGTATTCCTTCTTCTACCCCCTATTATTATTGCTGAAATGGGAACTCCCTCTGGATTTTCAAATTCTGGAGAAAGACTTTCAAGATTGTAAACAGAAACCGTAAATCTTGCATTTGGATGTGAACATGGTTTTTCCGAACCAGGTTTCCATGGATTCCCCTGCCAGTCAATCAGGGTGGAAGGCAATTCATCCATTCCTTCCCACCACGGTTCTTTTGTTTCTGGATTTATTCCTGTATTTGTGAAGAGGGTAGGATAAAATTTTCCTGCCTTTAATGCTCTCATCATTTTTGGATTTGTTTTCATGGATGTCCCCGGTGCTACTCCAAAAAATCCAGTTTCAGGATTTATCGCGTACAACCTTCCATCCTCTCGTATTCTCAACCAGGCTATATCGTCTCCCACAGTCCATATCTTGTATCCTGGAATCGTTGGTTCTAACATACACAGGTTTGTTTTTCCTGAAGCTGATGGAAGAGCAACTGCTATGTAATAAATTTTTCCATCTGGCGTTTCAATTCCAATAATAGCCATGTGTTCGGCAAGCCATCCCTCTTTAAATCCTAAATAAGAGGCAATTCTCAAAGAGAAACACTTTTTCCCGAGAAGCGCATTGCCTCCGTATCCAGAGCCTATACTCCATACCAGATTTTCCTCAGGGAAGTGCATTATAAACCTTCTTTCAGGATTCAGGTCTCCTATTGAATGGAGTCCCTTTACAAAATTTTCGGAATCTCCAATTCTTTCAAGAACATTTTTTCCAATTCTCGTCATTATTCTCATGCTCACCGCCACATAGACGCTATCCGTGATTTGAATGCAGGGCTTTGCAAATTTTGATTCAGGATGTCCCATCATATAGGGAAGCACATACATTTTTCTTCCCTTCATGCAGTCCCTGTAAAGGGGAAGAAGTTTTTCTTTTGCTTCCTCCGGTTTCATCCAGTTGTTGTTTGGACCTGCTGTTTCTCTTTCAGGATAGCAAACATAGGTAAGATGCTCAGTCCTTGCCACATCTGAGGGGTGGCTTCTGTGATAATAGGAATTTGGAAAGGTTCTCTGGTTCAATTCCGTAAATACAGGAAAGTTGTTTATTTTTTCTTCTTTTATTCCTATTTCAACAAGTCTGTGGGCTTCCTCTTCTGAACCATAACACCATACTACTTCTTCAGGCTTTGTCAGCCTTTCAACTTCTTCTATCCATTTTTCGTATGGTTTTGCCATAGCGTGTTTTTTTAATCTAATAAAAAGTTTTAGTCAAGGAAAAAACAAAATCAAAATAATTATTGAAATTTGAATTTTTCTTTTATACCATTAACGAAAATGAAGAAAACTTTTCTCATAATTGGTTTTTTGATACTTTTTGCAGGATGTAAGAAGGAGAAAAAGGAGGTCTCTGTTCCGGGAAATACTCCTCCTCAGATTACATCCGCAAGGATTGTTCCACCTGCTCCTTCTGTAGAAGATGAGGTTTCCATATCCTATTCAGGATTTGACAGAGATAAAGACCCTGTTGAGGTAAAAGTCCAGTGGTCGTTGAACGGAAATCCAGTGGAACTGGAAGGAGAGAGGGTTAGATTTCCTTCTTTAAGAAAGGGAGATTTGATTTCCTGTAGATTGATTCCGAATGATGGAAAGGAAGATGGAGAAGTTTATGAAGTTGAACCTGTTAGGGTTATAAATTCACCCCCTTTGATAAAAGACATAGGGATTTCTCCGGTAAATCCTGGAACAAGAGATGATATAAAGGCAAGTGTTGATATTTATGACCCTGATGGAGATGAGGTGGTGGTAGAGTATAAATGGTACATAAATAATAATCCGGTTCCAGAGGTTAAAGGAGATACACTTCCTTCATCCTTCACAAAAAAGGGAGATGTCATTGTAGTTTCAGCGTCTCCGTTTGATGGAGAGGCAAGGGGGAGGGAATATCTTTCCAATCCGGTTGTTGTGAACAATTCTCCACCCATAATCACATCAAATCCGCCTTCAAGTCTGGAAAATGGAAGGTTTGTTTATAAAATCTCCGCCACAGACCCCGATGGAGATCCTGTGAGTTTCAGTTTAAAAGAGGGTCCTCCGAATGCAATTATTACGGAAGATGGGGTTCTGGTTATTGAATCTCTTCCTCCTGGGGAGGTGTACATAAAAATAGAGGTTTCTGATGGAAGTGATTCATCTTATCAGGAATTTCGTTTCTCAAGAGGAAGATGATGCCTGAGCGGTCTGTGGGAAAGAGGGGTTTATGAAATTTATTCTTTTTTTAGCAATTTTTACTGAGGTTACCCACGAAATATGGGCGGAAAGGCTTATTCGTGCTCTGGCTTTTGATGAAGCGCTGTCTTCCAGACCATCTCCAGAAGAGTATTTTGAGATTCTCAGCGGCAAAAAAAGGCTCTTAATAAAAGGCAAAGAGCTTTATTTAAAAGAAGAAAAGCCAAACATATATGTTTTTAAGGCATTTTTTCCGTCAGGAAGGTTCATAATTACAGCAAAGGGAAAGGCGAGTTCTGTATTGACAGTGGGAGGGAAATCCTTTCTCTTGAAGAAGTCTGAAAAATTTCCAGAAAAAGCAGGTGTTCTTCTTTTGCCGGAAGGAGAGTATGAGCTCAGAATTTCTTCGTATAAGAAAGACCCTGTTGAGTTTATATCTTTTGATTCAGGGTGTTTTGTTCCAATTTCTCCTTTGAGGGGATGGATAAAAGGTGAAAAATTGAGGTTCGGTGATAAGGCATCATCAATCGTTCGCGCTTTGAACCTTGAAGAACTTCTGCCACAGATCTCAGAATATGAGGAGGCTGAATCAAAAACAGAAGGAGAATGGGCAGTGCTTTATTTTAGTGTTAAAGAAAAAGGGGTTTATTCGGTTGTTATAGAGACGGGCAGAAAGAGAAAATACGAAATGGTATGGGATGAGAGGTGCGGAGGTTATTCTTTTCTATCAGGTCCTGAAGGGAGGGGAATCATCTGGACAGGCGAAATGGCTGAGGGAGAATTTAAAATCTACGGAAGGAAGGGAATAAAGGGATATCTTTTAAAGAGAAAGGCAGAGGAGGATGAGTATATGAAGATTCTTATGAGAATCGGTTTTTTTGAAAAGAAAAAAGAAGAATTTGTATCAGAAATTGAGATGGAGGAGAATATAAGAAGGCTTGAGGTGAGGGTTGAAAAGGAAATTCCTTTGCTTCCGGTGAGAGAAGTTCTTCTATGGCCGGAGATTCCTGCTACATACAGAAAGCCTGTGAGCCCTCTTCTTCCCGAATTTGCCGAATGAAAAGGGTTATTTTTTGCCTTATCATTTTTGGATGTTCACCATATATCATTTCTACAACCAAAATTTATGATGATAAGAGAATTAAAAAACTTCCCTGCATAGCAGTTTTCCCATTCAATAACAAAACAAGATATCCTGAAGCAGGGTTTCTTGTGAGCCAGGGGGTAGCGGAGTTCATAAAAAAGTTTCAGAAGGGCGTGATGACCCCAGAAGAAGTAAAAAAATTTCTTCAGGAAAAAGGGGTGATTATTCCATCAGAAATTGACAGGGGAACAGCAATTGCCATCGGAAGATTAATGGGAACAAGCGGAATTCTTCACGGAGAGGTTACAGAATTTCTCGTTAATGAGAGGGGGTGGTCAAAAGAGCCAAAAATTTCTTTTAGAGTGGTTTTGTTTGATATAAACGGAAAAAAGCTATTTGAAGGTGAAAGCTCTGTTAATGTTGATTTCTATAACGGAGTTCCTGTTTTTTCCTTTTCTGAGCTTGTTGAGAAGGCTTCCGAGAGAGCCATTTCAAAAATGATTTCCCTTCTTAACCTGAAAAAGGCACCGTGTGTCTGGCGGAAAATTAAGCTTGTTAAAAAACCGGTCAAGGAGATGCCCCAAAAGAAAGAAGAGAAAAAGAGTCCTGAAGAATTGCTCATTGAGAGATTGAAAGCAGGTGAGAAAGTGATTCTGGAAGGTTTGAAGTTCAAAAAAGACAGTTTTGCTCCAGAAGAGGGGATTGAAATTATTCTCGTGCTTGGAAAATTTCTGAATGATAATCCGAAAATCTCCATCACACTCCTCGGGCATTCCTCTGAGGATGAAAAGAATCCAACCCTTTCTCTTTTGAGGGCTCTTTCTGTAGTAAAAATGCTGTCAAAAGAGTTTCAGATTGAACAGGGGCGAATAAAGGTAAAGGGAATGGGAAGCTCTGAACTTCTTGACCCAAAAGTTCCTGAAAAGAACAGGAGGGTGGAGGTTTTCATAAATAAATGAATTTCCTCTTCATCATTGGAATTTTGTTTTCTTCGTCGGATAGAAACCTTCCTTTCATTTTCGGAGGCAGGATTTCCACAGGGTATCAGGATTACAGATTTGAAAACCAGAGGGGAGATTTTTATATACTTCTTGAGCCCTATCTCAAATATGAAAGGATAAGAAAATTGGGGATTTCAATATCAGGAAATGGAATTTTTTATAGGTATTTCATAACAGGTAATATGAGATTCATTGGAGATTCCAATGTAAATTTTCAATACTCCCTTAAAGATATAAGTTTTAGGATGGTAGATTCCCTCACAACCCTTTCTAAGGATATAACAAAACCTTACGAACTTCTTTCTGAGATAGTTCTTAGAAATTCCTTATATTCTGAAATAAAGGTGATAAATAGGCTCACGAGAAAATTATCTTTTAACGGCTTTCTAAGGGGAGGATATAATCTGTTTCTGTATGAAGATATAGATTATTCCTTTATAATTTTGAACGGAGAGATTGAAGGTTATATTACGAAAAAAGTCAGAGGGGGAGGGTGTATTGAGACAAAGTATTTTGGTATAGGAGACTGGATGAGATTTTCACCCTCCCTTTTCATAAGGAGTTTCCTTTTTCGCTTGAAAACAGAAATAAGAGTTGGATATAATTTTCTTCGTAAGGGAAAAGGAGAGGGTTTGATGGGAAGAATTTTTGTTCAGTATACAATGGATAAAAATGAAATTTCTGGGAGCATATACAGGACAGCGGGAGAGGATTTTAAGGCGAATAGATATGTGACAGAAGGAGGAGGAATTTCATTTATCTGGAGAGCAAGTAGAAAAATCAGATTCGGTGGAGATGGAAACATTTTCAGGGTGAAGTTTGAAGAGGGTAAATCAACGGGTTATATATCAACCGGATTTAATGCGGGATGGACCTTGAAGTCATTTGAGATTTTTTCAAGTTATAGATTCTTTCACCCATTTGAAGGAATGAATTTCAGCGATGTAAGAATTGGATTGGGATGGGAGTGGAAATGAAGGCGGTAGCAATTTTTCTTTTAATTTTTATTTCCTCTGAGAGTGATTTTAAGGTAATGCCGGGAGATACAATTGTTCTTACAGTTTATGGAGAAGAATCAATGAGCGGAAGATATGAGGTAGAAGAGGACGGAAGCGTGAACATCCCTCCGGTTGGAAGAATAAAAGTAAGCGGGATTTCCTCTGCCGAGATAGAAAGTTTGATTATCAATCATCTGAAGAACGGATACATTGTTGAACCGAGGATAAAGGTTGAAATCATCCCTTCTCCTCTGAGAAACATATTTGTTCTCGGTGAGGTCAGGAATCCGGGAAGTTACGACCCGAGAAAGGGGAAGACTATCATTGATTATATTCTCATTGCAGGTGGACCAACTCCATTATCAGGCGATACTATTTCTCTTTTGAAAAGGGAAGGGAATTCTCTCAAAAGGGTGGGCAGTTTTTCTTTGTCAGAACTCATAAAAAGTGGCGATGGGGGAATTGATGTGAATCCGGGAGATATTATATATGTCAGCAGAAAAGAGAAGGCGACGATTTCCTCCATTGAAGGAAACTATCAGAATGCATTTTATGTGGTTGGGGAGGTGAAATCTCCTGGAGCTTATGAATACAAAGAAGGTTTGAAAGTTCTTGATGCACTTCTAAATGCAGGAGGTCCTACGGATTTTTCTGCATTGAACAAAGTGAGGATATACAGGTATGAAAATGGAAATAAAGAGGTTCTTTCAGTAGACCTTGAGGCTGTAATAAAGAAGGGAAAGGTTGAGGATAACATTCAGATAAAGTCTGGAGATATAATCTACATTCCAGGGAGCATATTTTAATGGGAGAGAATATAAACATAAAAGAGATATGGAAGATAATAAAAAAGAATTTTTACATTCCGGTTTTATCTGTTGTCATTTTTGGATTTTCAGCCTTTCTTTATTCAAAGTTCTCTAAGCCTGTTTACAGAGCAACTGGAAAAATATATGTAGGTCCATCAAAAATTGAGATAAAATCTCTAAACGATGTAATTTTAACAGACTATGGAGAGAGGGTAATAAAGACACAGATTGAGATAATGAAATCATCTCAGGTTCTTAAATTAGCAGGAGAAAAACTAAAGCTTACACAGAGCTATGAAGGGGAAGACCTTGATTTTCTTATGAAAAACATAAGCGTTTCAATGGTTGAAGGAACATACATAATAGAGGTATCTTCTGAATATAATTCTCCTCAATTAGCAAGGGATATGGTGAATGCGATAATCTCTGCCTATTTTGAGTTTCAGAAAAACACATTTACGATGGACATAAGCAATACCCTCATCTCCATTACAGACAGGTTGACGGAAACAAAGGAGAGATTGAAGAAGTTAGAGGAAAGCCTCATTTCCTTTGTAAAGAGCAACGATGTAGAAGATGAAAATGAAAATGACAATTCGCTTTCAAAGATAAAGAGCCTTCTTGTGGAGAAGAAGACAGAACTCATTTTCCTCAGATCAAGATATGGAGATAAACACCCGCTGGTTATTACAAAGGAGAAGGAAATGAAGGGAATGGAGAGGCTCTATGAGGAAGAGAAGAAAAAGGAAATAGAGGAACGGGAAAGGGCGATAAGGTTTTCCATACTTCAGAGGGATGTAGAGGCTGAGAGGGAGGTATACAATACACTTTTAAGAGAGATGAAGAGGATTGATACCCTTGGCAATATAAAAGATATGGATATAAAACTTGTGGAATCCGCAAAGCTTCCACTTCATCCAGTAAAGCCGAGACCTTTGAGGTCTTCTTTCTTCGGAGCTTTTGTTGGCTTAATGTTCGGGATAATGATAATTTTTCTATTGGTATCAATTGATACGACTATCGAAAGGGAAGGAGATATAGAAGAAAATTACAATCTGCCAGTTCTTCTTTCTGTTTCACATATAAAGTTTGAAAATTTTTCAGAGATTTTGAAGGATAACCATCCGTTGTATGAAAGGTTTTATTCCCTTCTTACTCTGGCTGGTTTTATCTCTCCTGACCCGAAGACATTCCTTGTAGTAAGCGGGACAAAAGATGAAGGCAAGACATTTGTCAGTTTTTTATTTTCTTCCTCCCTTGCTAAGGGCGGAAACAAAGTTTTGCTCATTGATATGGATTTTAAGGGGCAGAAACTTAAAGAGATTCTGGGAGTAAAAGGTAATTACGGATTGTGCGATTGTTTGATAGGCACTCTTTTAACGAAAGATGCCATTTTTGAAACAGGGATAAAAAATTTGCATTTTCTTCCATCGGGAAATTCTCCTCCAATAGGTCCATCACTCCTTTTAAGAACGGGATTTCAGAGACTTTACAAAGAATTAAAAGAATCCTATGATTATATCATTATTGATACACCGCCTTTACTTTTTTATTCACACCCCCTTGAGATTATGAACTTTGTAGATTTTGTTCTTCTTGTCGTAAGAGCAGGTATGACTACAAAACAGGATTTGAAAAGAACGATTTCTATGCTCAAGAGTTGTAAGGCAAAAGCAATGGGCGTTGTCTTTAATTATGCAGAAGAAAAAAGATACTATTACAGATATTATTATTCCTCGTAATCCATCCCTTTTTTTATCCCTTCTTTTAATTTCTGGATTTTTTCTCATTGCTTTAAGATACGGTGGAGTTTTGAGACAGGACCAGATTCTTATTTCAGGTATTATCTTTTTTATTTTTTTTCTTTCATTACCATTTATTCCACTTTCTCTTTTTAAGGACAAATTTCTTTTTCTTTTTGTTCTCTTTCTTATCTTTTCAACAATATCCCTTTTAAAAACACCGGATAAAAGAGGTGGATTGCTTGATGTAATTTTGATTTTTGATTTTATATTTCTCTATGTGATAACAAAATACTTATCCTCGGAAAGAGAAATAAGGAGACTTCTGAATACAGGAATAGCAGTTTCCGCCTCCCTCCTTGTTATTCTTAATCTCTTAAAACCTGTTCCAATTAAGGGAAACTTTGCAAATCCATCCCACTTTTCCGCTTTCCTTTCATCCACACTTCCCCTCCTTCTTCTTTCAAGGTCAACAAGAAAATCCGGCGTACCATGGATTTTATCTTTTATTCTCCTCACCGGCATCCTTCTGACAGGAGCATGGGGCGGAATATTGAGCCTTTTTGTTTCTTTTTTAATTTACATTTTTATTAATCGTTCAAAATTGTTTGAAAAAAGATGGGTTTCTTATTTTTCCTTCTTCTTTTTTCTTTTGTTCATATCCATTTTTTCTGTTTATAAAGGGATTGAAAGGAGTTTTTCTCTAAATGGGCTCATTTCCTCCATTTCTTCAAGGCTTGATATGTGGAAATACGGGATAAGATGTGGGCTCAGATTTCTTCGATTTGGAAGCGGGATTGGAAGTTTTTAATGGTTTTTTCCTTCCTGTTATAAATGATATATGAGGGGGGAATTTCCTGCCCTTCACAAGGAGTTTCTTGAAATTTTATTCGTTCTCGGTATATTTCCGTTTTTAATTCTTCTCTATGGAATTTTTCTGATTTTCAAAGAATATATCTCTTTTTCTTCTTATAATAATGTCCTTCAGGGAACAAGGACATCTGCCTTTTTTGGTCTTCTTGTCATTTTAATCCATTCCCTTTTTGATTTTCCCATGCACCTTCCGTTGATTCTTTTCCTTTCAGCCACTTATATGGGAATTTTTCGGGGGAGAAAAATTAGGGATAATGTTCTGAAGCCAAGAATTTTTTTCGCAATTCCTGCTTTCTTTCTTCTTCCTGTTTTTTTTATCGCATGGATGGATTACAGAAGATTAAATGACTCAATATTTCTTGATTCCTCAGCAGTTGAGAAACTCGGTGAAAGGTATTATGAGACCTATAAAAAATCAGGGGATAAAAATCACCTGTATAAGGCTTTCCTGTCGTTTGAAAGATGCGTTGAGCTCAACAGTATGAATTACAGATGCCTTTATAATCTCGGGGTGATTTCAGTGGAGATGGGAGAGTTGGATTCAGCGGTAAATTACCTGGAAAAATCGCTTGTTATCAATCCTTTAAATCCCGTGGCAGAGTTTCTGCTGGGAGAAATCCTTCTTCAAAACGGGGATGAAGCGGGAAGAGAAATGATTCTTGAATCAGTAAAAATGGCTCCTGAACTTATGAAATCTGCAGAGAAATTGCTGGAGAAAAAATAATAAAACCTCTCACACGGGTTCAGAAGGTCAAAGCAATTTTTAAGTTATCCACAATTTTTTCGTTTCCGGTTTCTTCAACCAGTTTTTTCGCCAAATTCCGAATGTAATCTAAATCCAGTTTTTTTCCAAATCGCTGTAAGATTCCTTTTATGTCCGCTTTATCAATGTCTTCAAATCTTGCAATTTTGTATACAATCATGTCTTCGGGAGTTGCTATTCGCATATTTTTACCAAAAATTTTTACATTTATTGCCCTTTTGATCGCTTCCATATCAATTGAATAGCTTGCTAACCGCAAATCAACAGAAAAATTGTGTTTAAATGCTATTTTTACAGGCAACAGTTTCCTTAACTTCAAAATTATTTTTTCTATAGAAGATTCTGGTATTTTAAATCCGTACAATTTTAAGGTTCTGACAAATTCTTCAATTTTTTCTTCTTTAATTATAAAAACTACATCCGCATCAACAGTGGTTCTTGGTCTTCCTAAAATTGAAGCTGCAATTCCTCCAATGAACACATAATTTACTTTTAACTTTTTGAACGCAGAGACAAGTTTTTTGAGCATCTCATCCATAATTCTGCCATCTTTAATAATTTTTCTGTTTCTTTTACTGCTTCTTTAACGGACAATTTTTTTAAATCCTTTACCTCTGTCCTGAAAATCTCCTTATACCCATCAAGGGGTTCCATTCCCGCGCGTCTCTTTTTAGCCGTTTTTTTAGCTTTTTTTTTCATTTTTATAACCCTTTTGTTATTAAAATCAAAACATTTTTCCATTCAATAGTCAATTATTGAAATTTTAAAAGCCTACTTCAATTCCTCATATATTTTTCTGTATTTTTCAGCCTCCCTTTTGTTGCCCATAAGTTCATAAACAATACTTAAGCCAAAATAGGCGTCAGGGCTTTTGGGGTTAAGTTCAAGGGTTTTTCTTAAATCGGAGATTGCTTCATTGTATTTTTTAAGTTTTGTTTTGATGACTGCGGAATTAACATACCCCCTCGGATTCGGAATAATCCTTACTGCCTTTTCAAATTGTTCAAGTGCATCCGCAAGTTTCTTTTCAGAATTGTAAATGAGTCCCAGACCTTCGTGAACCTCATAGGCAGTCTTTTTGAAACTTGCTCCTTTTTTAAGATATTGAAGAGCAATGTCCCTTTCACCTCCTTTCTCAAAGATGTATGCGATGTGTCCATGCCACCTTGATTTTGAGAATTCGGATGTAAAATTTATCCACCTAAATGTGAGAAGAAGAATTAACAAGAGAAGTATTAAAAGAACGGAAATTGATAAAAAGTCTATTTTTTGTATTTTTCTTTTATTTTGTTCTTCAGATTTTTTCTCGGGTTTCTCATAAAAAAGCAAGATAAGGATGATGGAAATAATGATGGTAGTTATTGTGATTATTTTACCAATTTTGTAAGAAAACGGGTCATATATAAACTCCACTCTATGGTCTCCAGCTCTGATAAAGACTGCCCTCAAAAAGGTATATGCTCTATATATTTTTTCCTGTTTCTCATCGACATAGCACTTCCATCCGGGATAATAGGAATCCGAAAGGACGAGAAAGCCATCCGCATCACTGGAAACCTCAATGGAGATTCTGTGGGGTGAATAATGGGTAATCTTCACTTTACTTGAAGCATTTATCGGAGAGACTTCTGGAAAGTCTTCAGAAAGGTAGAGCACTTCTTCTGGATTGAATCCATTATTTCTCAATCCTGATATTATCCACCATTCATCAGCTTTTTTCACATTATTTATAAAGAAAGCCCTTGGCAGATACCCGTTTACCCTGTATATTTTTACATATTTTGAATGAATGAGGGTTGCTCCCTCTTCCACCTTTGCATCCCACCAGGGATTTATGTAGATGTACTTAACATTCAGTAATTTTATCAAAGTTTTGCTTAACATATTTCCCAGAACCTTAAGTTGATGCTTTGTGTATGGTGAGTCTTGAGAAATTGCTTTAAAATAGAAATCGGGGTATAAACTCTGGTAGCCCTCTGGACTAAATTTTTTAAGGAGCACAGACCAGTTTGGTTCAACCCCTATGATTCTCATAGGTTCTTTTTCTTCACCAATTATTTTCTGTATGTAAGAATCTTTTAAATTTGCATATTTTCTATCAGCACAGGTGTTGAAGTTAAACCCTAAAGGCAGAAGGTCTGCGGATACAAGAAGGAGAGAGAAGATGGCAAAGAGGTTATCGTTCATATTATTTCTCAAATATAAGAGAACAGAGGAAGTTATAAGAATGAGGAGAGGTATGTGGAGAACAGGATTTAGAGGAGATATCCAGTCAGCGGGAAGTTTCTTTCTGAACTCTAACAAAATAGCGATTGTATATAATATCCAGAAAATCCAGAACAATATTATAACTTTTTTAAGAGTATGGGATGGTAAAATTTTTTTATATATCAGTTCAACTCCATAAGAAGCCAGAATTGCTCCTGCGAAGGAGGTGAGGTATATAATCCTGGGATGTGGAAGTCTTGAAAAACCGGGAACGAGAAGGTCAAATGGAAGATTTAGAATCGTGCCGAGCGACATAAGGAATGTGATGAAAAATGTAAAAAGGTAAAAGATAATGTTTTTTTCCTTTTTTATTGAAAGCGAGAAGAGTGCGCATATAAGCGGGAAGATTCCTATATATGCCTGATATTCAACGAAGTTCGCATACGAATACAGATTTATCACATCAATGGGGCTTCCGAGTAGATTTGGGTTGAAGAAGGTTATGAGTGAATGGAAAAAATTAACTGGAAGGGCTTTTATGCTTGAGGTGTTGAAATATGGTGCGAGGATATTTCCTCCGGGTCTTTGAAGGCCAGAACTTTTTATAAGTTCAAATGTAGGGATGAGTTGAATTGAAGAAAGGGCAAAGCCAAAAAGGGAAATTATTAAAAATGGAATAGATGCTTTTAAAAGTGATTTAAATTTTTTTTCCAGTGTATAACATTCAAAGAGTCTGAAAAGGAAATAAAAGAATAGCATCAGGTATCCGTAAAGTGCCCACTGGAGGTGTCTTGTGAGGAGAAGAAGGGATAAAGAGATGCCTCCAAGAACCGAATAAAATTTGGGATTTTTAATTCTTGCCCTGTCATAGAAATACAGAACCAGCGGGATATATGCTCCTGTATAATGGGTTCTTTCCATTTCAAACCATGTCATCTGGGAGAAAGAAAAAGCCCATACAATTCCTCCAAAGGCGGAGGCGAATTCAGAGAGTCCAAGGCTTTTTAGGTAAATGAAGGTAAAAATGCAGCAAAGAAATAGATGAATGAATAATCCTGTGTCGTGTGCTGTAAATGGGTCAAAGAGATAGTGAAGGATAAGGCGAACGGGATGGAATGTGGCGGATTGTCCGCTTTCAAATTCAGGATAGCCGGAGAATATGTAAGGGTTCCATTTTAGAATCTCTCCTTTTTTCAGGTATTCGTTATAGAGAAAATCGGAAGGATAGAATATGACAATTGCATCTCCGATCATAAGATTTCTCATGGAATCTCCTTTGGGAGGATAGATTATTCCTCTGTCAATGATGTCAAGCGGGAGGTAAACCCTTCCGAATAGGAGGTTCCTAGAGAAGAAGATGACTGAAAGAAGAAAGAAAAGGAGGATAAATTTCTTCATTTAACAATGAATTAACATCCAATTTGTGTAATTTCAAGTTCAAATAGGATGGGTTCAGTCTAACCAAAGTGCTTGACTTAATTATTTTTTCTTTTAGTATTTAAAAATTATGAAGATAACCTTAATAAGAAAAGAGGATATAAATAGAAAGTGGTGGTTGATTGATGCTGAGGGGAAGACTCTGGGAAGGCTTTCTACGAAAATTGCTACAATTCTTATGGGAAAGCACAAGAGGGACTATACTCCTTATATTGATAATGGCGATTTCGTTGTGGTTATAAATGCGGAAAAGATAAGGGTTACTGGTAATAAGCTGAAGGACAAAATCTATTATCACCATACAGGCTACCTCGGGCACTTAAAAAGTATTCCGCTGGAAAAACTTCTTGAAAAACATCCTGAGAGGGTTATAATGTTTGCTGTGAAAAGAATGCTTCCAAAGAATAAACTCCAGAAGAAAAGGCTTAAGAGGTTAAAGGTGTATGCTGGTTCTGAACATCCACATTCTGCCCAACTTCCTGAACCATTAGGGGTGTAAAAATGGCAGAATACATTCATGCAGTAGGTGGAAGAAAAAATGCTGTAGCAAGGGTTTTTTTAAAGGATGGGAGTGGGAAAATTTTTGTAAATGGCATTCCTTATCAGCAATATTTTGGAAATATCTATCCAGAGGTTTACCTCAATATCCTGTTTGAGATAACAAAAACAGTAGGTAAATTTGATGTAAAAGCAAATATCTGTGGAGGAGGGAAGTCTGCCCAGATGCAGGCACTTGTTCACGGGATAGCGAAAGCACTTGTTCAATATAATCCAGAATTTCGGGCGGTACTCAAAGAGCAAGGGCTTCTTTCAAGGGACCCGAGGAAGAAGGAGAGGAAGAAATACGGTCAGCCAGGAAGAAGGAAGAAGTATCAGTACTCCAAGCGTTAGTTTGAAAAGCTCAAGGATAAAGGCAGGAATAGCCGGGATTGGGGGATATACAGGAAGTGTTTTATATTCAATACTTTTGAATCATCCGTACATTGAGGTTTCCTGGGTTTCTTCGGAGCCATCACATGTGGGAAAGAAAATAAGACATCTTTTCCCACACTTTCTGGAAAAAGGAGATATGGAGGTTATTTCTCTGGAAAGTGCTGTTGAGATGGAGGTAGATGTGATATTTACAGCCCTTCCTCACACAATTCCCATGAAATTCGCTGAAAAAATTATAAGGAGCGGGAAAAGACTGATAGATTTGAGTGCTGATTTCAGGTTCAAGGACGAGAAAAAATATGAGAAATGGTATGGAGTTTCTCATTCATGCCCCGAACTTCTTAAAAAGGCAGTTTATGGACTTCCCGAAATTTTCAGAAAAGAGATAAAAAATGCAGAAATAATAGGAAATCCTGGTTGCTATCCGACCGCAGCTCTTATTGCCATATTTCCCATTTTGAAAGAGAAAATTCTAGATTTTCCTGTTATTATAGACGCCAAATCGGGAGTATCAGGGGCTGGAAGGTCCGCCTCGGAGGGTACTATTTATTGTGAAGTGAATGAGTGTGTGAAACCTTATGGAGTTTTTACACACAGGCATGCCCCTGAGATTGAGGAAATAGCAAAAGTAGCAGATA
>JBBIVP010000009.1:0-23430 GCA_037439705.1 bacterium | reverse complement strand
GGTCTCATTCTAAATAAATCAGGTTTAAAAGAAAGAGGAAAACGGAAAGTTTAAACTGAAATTTTATATTCAGAAACCCTGTAACCAAACTTACGAGGGAGGATTTTGATTTCCTGTGTAAAATCCAGTATTTTTTGTATCGTGTTTGAATTCTGGCCATGGCAATCTCTAATCTTCCATCATTATCTATGTCCCCAATAGAGGGTGAGGAGTACACATAAGAACCTGTTGTGTAAGACCAGAGGAGTTGTAGTTGTGTATTTGGAAGAGTTATGTCTTGCTTCCACAATACTTCATAGAAATTAAAAATCAGATAATATACATCAAGTAATGCCCATCATAAAATTTTAACGCTCGCACCCACTGACCCTTCAAGCCCCAATCCTGCTTCAAGATGTGGTGGAATAAGTTCCACCTCCCCTTTTCCATAGGGTTTTAATTGGAAATATGGACCGAGAACATCGTAAAGGTAGATGTTTAATCTCCCCTTGATGAAAGCTTCTAATGCTAATCCTACACCAACCCCAATGTTAAAAACAGGTTCAAATTCATAATTAAAATCCGATACAGTCTTCCATCTTCCATCCGAATACTCAACCCCTTCACTCCCGCAGATATTCCAGCACCGACGGTAATTTTGCCCGTCAAAACTATAGGTCCTATAGGGATTGTAAAAAGATGGTATGGGACTGGAGAAATTAGCCCCCCATAATCAACAAGAGGCACCTCCTATTGAACATCTTCTACATAACCTATAGTGAATGGCAAAGTGAGACCTTGATTAATATCTCCAATGACTGCGAATTTAAATTTCTTTAATTCAAACCCTGATATATCTATTTCAATATCAATAGCAGGTTGAAAGCTAAATTGGCCATTTAAAGAGGCAGAAAAACCTTCTTTATTAATAGAAATTGAAGGGATGGTTAAGCTAAATATGGGACCCTCAACAAGAAGTGGTGAATAAATTATTCCTGGAGGAGAAAGATTCACATTTTTTTGAAGAATCAAAATGGGAGTTGAAAAACCAACGCACATATAGCAGGAGTGCCAAGATATTTTGGGTTGGATAATCAGATAAAGAAAAACTTGATAAAATAAGGGCTCCTGATATATATTTTTTAACATGGCAAAAGCATGGATGAATATAAAATTTGGAACGGACGGATGGAGAGGAGTTATAGCAAAGGACTGGACATTTGAAAATGTAAAAAAGATTGCCTCTGCCTATGCGGAATGGTTGAAGTCAAAGGGTTTTAAAAATGTAATAATAGGATACGATACGAGATTTATGTCTGAGGAATTCGCTAAGGAGTGCGGGAGGGTTCTTATCAAAAATGGAATCTCCGTGAGCGTTTCCTCTGAACCAAGTCCAACTCCTGAAATCTCATGGAACATTATGGATAAAAAGTTAGACGGTGGAGTTGTAATAACTGCAAGTCATAACCCATATTATTACAACGGCTTCAAAATAAAAAACCAATTCGGAGGACCTGCTGAGAACGAAATCACGAACGAAATAGAGGCTCTTCTTGAAAAAGTAGATGTTCCAGAGACGGAAAAAATTGAGGTTCCATCAGAAGACTTCAAATCTCCCTACATCCAGCACCTTTTGAAAATCATTGACCAGCGACTTTTTATGGAAAACTCAAAAAAAATTGTTGTTGATGCTATGCATGGAGCGGGAAGAGGGTACTTAAAAAGCATCCTGGAACCTCTTGAATGGGAAATAATAGAAATAAGGGAAGAAATAAACCCATACTTCGGCGGAGGAAGACCGGAACCAACAGCGGAAAATCTGTCAGTTCTTTCTAAAACTGTTATAGATGAAAATGCCTTTGCCGGAATTGCCACAGATGGTGATGGAGACAGGGTGGGGGTTGTGGATGGAGAGGGGAAATTTGTGACGCCACATATAGTTTTTGCCCTTCTATTCAAACACATTGTAGAAGACAGAAAATTGAAAGGAAAGGTATTCAAAAACTTCTCCACCTCTGATATGATTGACAAACTCGCTAAAAATTACGGTCTTGAATGCATAACAACCCCGATAGGTTTCAAATACATATCAAAAAAGATGTTTGAAAAAAAAGGACTGATAGGAGGTGAGGAAAGCGGAGGAATCGGAATTTCCATCAATTCAATGGAAAGGGACGGAATATTTTCAGCATTAATGCTTCTTGAGATGGCATGTTACAGGAATAAAAGCATTGAAAGGCTGAAAATGGAACTCTTTGAGGAAATAGGACCACATTTTCAGGTTAGAAAGGACATCCCCCTCTCTCCGGATAAAAAAGTTGAGTTAAAGGATTTTGAGAAAATAGGAAATTACAGGGTTCTGGAGATAGAAAATATAGACGGAAAGAAATACAGGCTTCACAACGGAGGGTGGGTTCTTATTCGTCCATCTGGAACCGAACCACTTATAAGAATATACTCTGAAGCCCCAACCGTGGAAGAAGCAGAAAAACAGATTTCCTCCCTGAAAGAGAAACTCGGCATATGAGCCATCCGAATCCTCCTCCACCCGCCTATTTCTTTGCCAGCATAATCTATCAAAAAGAAGAACCTTTAAAGGAAGCCATAGAACTCCTTTCCCGGAATGGCTGGAAAATCTCAAAAAAATCTGAGGAGATGGATTTTAATTATACTGACTTCTACTGTGAAGAAATGGGAAAACCTTTAAAAAGGATTTTTGTGTTTTTTGAGGAATTTAATGAGAGGGAAAAAATAATTGGATTAAAGCATCTCTCCTATTCCATTGAAAGACAACTATCAGATAATGAAAAAAGAAAGGTAAACATAGACCCGGGATATTTAACACTTGAAAACATTGTGCTATCCACATTCAAAAATTACTCTCACAGAATCTACCTCGGGAATGGTGTTTTTGCTGAAATAACATTGATTTACAGAAAAGGAAGTTATGAGCCCCTTCCATGGACATACCCTGATTACAGAAGCGAGAAAATTATAAAAATTTTTAACCTTAAAAGAGAAGAATATAAAAGGAGAATAAGGATATGAAAAGTATGACTGGATTTGGAAGGATAAGGAAGGTCTTAAATGGCAAAACTGTGGAGATTTTGATTTCATCATTGAATCACAGATTTATAGAAATTTTTACCTCTCTTCCGGAAGAACTCTTTGACCTTGAAATTCCTGTAAGAAAAATCATCAGAGAAAAATTGAAAAGAGGAAAAATACTGGTGAAGGTTTCAATTTCAAGGGATAAAATTCCTGAAGATAAGCATATTAAAGAATTTTTGAAAAGCGTTGAAATTTTTAACAAGAAAAGCGGTTACAACCTGAAACCTTCCTTTTCTGATTTTCTATTATTTATGAAAGAAAGAGGTGAAGAAGAAACTCTGCTAAAAGAAAGTGAAAAAAAAGAGTTTGAAAGGATTTTGCTCATGACAATAAAGAAAGTGGACGAAATGAGAAAAAGGGAAGGGGAAAAGATAAAAAGGGAAATGAAAAAAAGTATAGTAAGAATTGAAAAGGCAATAAAGAAAATAGGAAAATTAAAAAACATAATTGAAAAAAGGCTCATGAAAGAAGTTTCAAAATTTCCTGAAAAAGAAGAGATTCTCAAGAACAGGGATTTTTCTGAGGAGTTTTCAAGGCTCAACTCGCATCTTAACCTTCTGAAAAGGGTAATAGAAGGAAATGAAGTGGGTAAAAAAATCCAGTTCATTCAGCAGGAGATGCTGAGGGAGGTAACAACCTTAACCAACAAGGCAGAAAATTTTAAAATCTCCCTCATTAGTATTGAAATAAAAAACGAACTTGAAAAGATGAGGGAACATGCCCAGAACATACTCTGAAGGAATACTGTTTGTTATTTCTGGTCCATCCGGAAGTGGTAAAACTACCCTATGGAAGAAACTCGTTAAAAATTTTAAAAATCTTGTCAGGTCAATTTCGGTGACAACAAGACCAAAAAGGGGAAAGGAAAAAAACGGAAAGGATTACTGGTTCGTATCTGAAGAGGAATTTATGAAAATGGTAAGAAATGGAGAATTTCTTGAATGGGCTCCCGTGCACGGGTATTACTATGGCACTCCCAGGAAAAACATAGAGGAGGCAAAAAGAAAGGGATTAGACATCATCCTTGAAATAGATGTTCAAGGAGCTATGAAGGTAAAAAAAAGCAGTTTAAAGCCCGTTCTTATATTTGTCTCCCCCCCATCTATTGACGAACTGAAAAACAGACTGAGGAAAAGAGGAGACATTTCGGAAGAAGAAATCCGGAGAAGGATGGAGATTGCCAGAAAAGAAATGGAATATATTCCTGAATACGACTATCTCATCGTGAACAATGACCTGAAATCTGCTTATAAAAATTTAAAGGCAGTTATTATCGCAGAAAAATTAAGAACCAGCAGACTGAAAACAGAAATAAATAATAAATAAATTTTTCGGAAAAGTTGAATGCATATTTTGAAGAAAGGATTTTAACAGTTTTTTTCAAACCACCTCAAACCTTATTTTGAATTTAGGATTTTTCTGAACTAAAATAGAATAAAACTTTTGGAGAAGTTGAATTATATGGTGGAAAGGATATTCAGCATTGTTGGAAGGGCTGTAATAAAGGCTCTTGAAGAGGCAGGTGGTCTTCTTCTCTTAGGATTAAGGGTTATATACCTTTTTTTCTTTCCTCCCTACAGGGTCAGACTTTTTCTCAAACAGATGGAATTCATAGGCGCACAATCAATTTTTATTATTACACTCACGGGATTGTTTACAGGAATGGTTTTTGCTCTTCAGAGCTCTCATGCATTCAAACTATTTCGTGCAGAATATCTCATAGGTCCAACGGTTGTTCTTGCACTCACAAGAGAACTTTCTCCAGTTCTCTCAGCCCTCATGGTGACAGGAAGGGCAGGTTCTGCAATGGCAGCTGAACTCGGGACCATGAAGGTTACAGAGCAGATTGATGCTTTGTGGACAATGGCAGTAGAACCGGTTCACTATCTTGCTGTTCCGAGGGTGGTTGCCAGTACCTTTGCTGTTCCAATGCTTTCAATTGTATTTTCTTTCATAGGCACACTCGGGTGTTATATAGTGACTGTGGGCATTGTAGGCGTAACCCCTCAGGTTTTCATTGACCAGGTGAAGTATTATGTTGAGACCTCTGATATGTGGATGGGAATAAAAAAGGCTTTTTTCTTTGGATATTTAATCGGGGTCATAAGCTGTTATAATGGGATGAAGGCAGAAGGCGGAGCAAGAGGGGTAGGAATGTCAGCCACTCATTCCGTTGTTTTGAGTTCTGTCCTCATATTTTTGAGCGATTACCTTCTTACCGCATTTATGACATGATTGTTATAGAATACCTCCATAAGTGGTTTGGAGACCATCATGTTCTTAAAGGGATAAATCTTGTGATTGAAAAGGGGAAGATAACGGTTATTCTTGGAAGGTCTGGATGTGGTAAGACTGTTTTTGTGAAACACATAATTGGTCTCCTTAAACCGGACAGGGGTAAAATCTATATAGACGGAGTGGAGATAACATCACTTTCATGGAGGAAGATGAAAGATATTGTGAAAAAATTTGGCATGCTCTTTCAGGGCTCAGCCCTTTTTGACTCAATGACTGTGGAGGAAAATGTAGCATTCCCCATGAGAGAGCATTCAAATTTTTCTGAAGAGGAGATTAAAAAAAGGGCCAAGGAAAAATTAGAGGTTGTTGGGCTTAAGGATGTTGAGTCCCTTTATCCATCTGAATTGAGCGGAGGGATGAAGAAAAGGGTCGGACTTGCCAGGGCTATGGCACTTGACCCTGAATACATAATTTTTGATGAGCCCACAACAGGTGTTGACCCTCCTACTGCCTATTCTATTGACATGCTGATGAAGGAGACACAGAGGAGATTCAATTTAACCTTTATTGTTATAACACATGATATTGCTTCCACATTTAGAATTGCAGATAAAATTGCTATGATGGAGGATGGAAAAATTGTTGAAACAGGAAGTCCTGAAGGAATAATGAATTCAAAAAATGAAACTGTTAAAAGATTTTTAGAGATTAAGGGATTAGAGGTTCTGACTTGAAAAAGGGACTTTCTATTGAGGCGAAGGTTGGAGTTTTTGTCTTTCTTGTTCTTGCTTTTTTTATTTACATGACATTTGAACTCAGTCATTATCCTGAAAGGAAAAGCGGTTATACTTTAAACGCATATTTTGAAAATGTAGCAGGAGTATATGAAGCCACTCCTGTTCATCTTGAGGGATTGAAGGTTGGAGTTGTTGAAAGCCTTGAATACAAGGATGGGAAAATTCTTGTTAAAATGAGGATAAAAAAGGGAGTAAGGGTAAACAGGGATACAGTGGCTACCATAAAGACAAAGGGGGTTCTTGGTTCAGCCTATATAGACCTCTCACACGGAACTCCAGAAAGCGGAGAGTTGAAGGATGGAGATTTCATAGAGAAAACCAGGGTTCCTGTTGATATGGATTATCTTATGCAGAAGGCTTACGAAATAGAAGAAGACATAAAAAGTGTCACAGAAAGCCTGAAAAAATCACTCGGCGAGAAAGAAGGGGAAGAGAGGCTATCTCATCTCGTTGATAATGTTTCTGAATTTTTTGAAAATGTAAAAAGTATGACAAAGGGGGTGGATGAGGATTTCAAAAGTCTTGTATCTGTTCTTAAAGAAGATGCGGAGAAGTTGAGAGATTTTATAGACAAAGCGAATTCCGCAATTACAGAAAACAGAGAGGACTTGAGGGAAACAGTGAAAAAGGCTAAGGAGTTTTCAGAAAAACTTGACAGGGCAATTGCTCAGGTTGAGCGGATACTTAATGATATTGAGAGCGGAAAAGGAACACTCGGAAAACTCATCAGCGATGAGGAAACTGCAAAGAAGATAGAGGATACACTTACCTCCTTAAAAGAGATGACATCGGCGACACAGAGATGGCAGTTGTCTTTGAAATACAGGGGAGAAATATGGTTTGATGGTGAATCATCAAAGCATTTTTTCGGTATAAGGCTTCAGCCAAACGAGAAGAAGTATTATGAACTTGATATAGAGAGCGTTCCGGAGTGGTCATCTGAAACAAAAGACCTTACCGGTGAAAGGACATTGAGTTTTTCCTTATATTATGCCATGAAGTTGTGGAAATTTCGGTTCAGAGGAGGAATAATTGAATCAACTGGAGGAATTGGAGTTGACATTGGCCTTTTAAAGGATTATATATCTTTTACCATGGAATGCTATGATTTTTTAAGAAAGACAAACCCTGCTTTAAAAGCATATCTTGATATCACACTTTACAAATACTTCTTTATCACAGCAGGTGGGGATTACCTCATAGATACACGGTCCAAAAACAGAAGGTTTTTTGCAGGGCTTGGAATAGTCTTCAGCGACGAAGACCTTAAGAAAATACTCGGACTCGCTGCGACATCAGCGGTTGCAGGCAGTTCCTTTTAAAACTAGAAGGAGGTGAAGATGAAGGTGAAAAATGCGCTTGTTAGTGTATGGGACAAAAGAGGAATTGTGGAGTTCTGTAAGGGGCTCTCTGAATTAGGGATTAATATCATCTCCACTGGCGGGACTGCTTCTCTTCTCAAAAGTTCAGGAATGAGCGTTAAGGGAGTGAGCGAACTTACAGGTTATCCAGAAATTTTAAACAAAAGGGTAAAAACCCTTCACACATTTATCTATGCAGGAATTCTCGCAAGGAGGGATGTGGATGAGGATATGGTTACACTCAAAAAGATGGTAATAGAACCAATAGATATGGTTGTTGTAAATTTCTATCCCTTTGATGAAATGAGCAAGAAAATTCGTTCAATTGGAGAACTCATAGAATACATTGATATAGGTGGTCCAAGTATGGTGAGGGCATCAGCAAAGAATTATAAAGATGTTCTTGTGATTGTGGACCCCAAGGATTATCAATGGGTGCTTGATGGATTGAGAAAGGGGAAGATATCTGAAAAGGACAGGTTTAAACTGGCACTCAAGGCTTTTTCCCTTACAGCGGAATACGATGCATTTATATTTTGCCATCTCTTAAAAATGAGAAAACTTGATGCGGATAAGAAATTTTTTGTTCTGAAAAAAGTTGAAGATTTGAGATACGGAGAGAATCCACATCAGAAGGCTGCACTTTATGTTTCACAATCAGAAAAGATATATGAGCAGATTCACGGGAAGGAACTTTCATACAACAACATAATTGATATGAGTTCTGCGGTCCTTCTTGTTTCGGAGTTTGAAAACCCCACTGCTGTTATTATAAAGCACACGAATCCCTGCGGAGTGGCATGTGCAAAGACTCTCTCAGAGGCTTATAAAAATGCGAGGCAAACAGACCCTGTTTCAGCATTCGGAGGAATAGTGGGATTGAACAGAGCAGTGGATGAGGAAACTGCAAAACTCCTTTCAGAAACATTTCTTGAGGTGATTGTAGCCCCTCAATTCAGCGAAAAAGCCCTTTCAATCCTAACAGCGAAAAAAAATCTGAGGCTTGTAAGGGTAAATTTCAAGGAATTAAAAAATTATAAGGTAGAACTCAGAAGTGTGCCCGGAGGTTACCTCATTCAGGATACGGACAGGATTGATTATGATAAAAAATCCATTAAGGTTGTAACAAAGGTAAAACCTACAAAGGCTCAGATGGAATCCCTTCTTTTTGCATGGAAGGTGTGCAAATATGTAAAATCCAATGCCATTGTTATAGCGAGGGGAACACAGCTCGTCGGGGTTGGTGCTGGACAGATGTCAAGGGTTGATTCAGCAAAAATAGCTGTGATGAAGGCGCTTCTTCCGCTGAAGGACAGCGTGGCTGCTTCTGATGCCTTCTTTCCCTTCAGGGATGGTGTTGATGTGCTCGCTGATGCTGGAGTAAAGGCGATAATCCAGCCCGGAGGTTCCGTAAGAGATGAAGAGGTTATAAAGGCTGCTGATGAAAGGAAAATTGCTATGGTCTTTACTGGCATAAGACACTTCAAACACTGAAATTGCTTTATGAAAATAAAAGGAGTAAAATAAAAATGATGAATATAGGATGGACAGAGATACTTCTTATTCTTTTTATCATAATGCTTCTTTTTGGAGGAAAGAGACTTCCAGAACTTGCTTCAGGGCTTGGAAAGGCGATAAGGGAATTCAAGAAAGCACTTTCCTCAAAGGAAATAGAGCCTGGAAAAGAGGAAAATAAGGAAGTAGATAAAAAGGACACAACCAACAAAAATTGAGCTTTAAATAAGAAACTGAATCATTTTTCGGATGAGGAAGAGATTGTATCTGATAAGACATGCTCACGCATTTCCGATAGGGGAGGATGGAATTATCAGGACTTACCCAGGGAATTCGCTTTCAGAAGCCGGAAAGAAACAGGCAGAATTTCTTGCGGAAGGTATAAAGGAAGTTGGCATTGAAAGTCTCTGGTCATCAGATGCTTTAAGAGCACTTGAGACTGCAGAGATAATAAGCAAAAAAACAGGAATTCCTGTAAAGGTAGAACCGCTCCTGAGGGAGTTTTCCACAGGAGATATTGAAAACACACATGTTCTTGAAGCACAGGAGATTCTTAAAAATTCCCCGATTTTGACCGGTTTCAGAAAAATCCTTCCTCACGAAAAGTTTCCCGGTGGAGAAAATATGATTGAACTGGAAAGAAGGGTAATACCGGTAATAGAAAGAATTTTAAGAGAAGACCCTGCGGAAAGGATAGGTATTGTCGCACATGGAGGGGTAAACAGGATCATTCTCATCCATTTTCTTGAACTTCCATACACATCTTTTTCTCTCATTGAACAGGACTATGCCTGCATCAATATCCTTGATTTTATTGATGGGTATGTCATACTGAATGCTGTAAACCTTACCATGAACGATATATTGAAGAAAAGGAAAGAAATAAAACTTCCAGTTATTCCAATGTAAGGAGGAAAAGATGTTGAAATTAAAAGGAGAGAAAGTAATTGTTGATGAGATTCACACAGTCCTCGGTCCGGGAAGCAGATTTGAAGGAAAACTGTTCTTTGAGGGAACGGTGCGGATTGATGGTTATTTTGTAGGAGAAATTTTTACGAAGGGAAAACTCATAGTGGGAGAAAGGGCTGAGGTAAGGGCAGCCATAGAAGTTGATGAACTTGAGGCTGCAGGAATTATAGAGGGAAACATAATTTCATCTGGAAAAGTATTTCTGAGGGCAACTGCAAGGGTTGTTGGAGATATTCAAACAAAAGTTCTGGTTGTTGAGGAAGGGGCATTGTTCAACGGAACCTGCAAAATGGAAAGGAAGGTGGGCAGTTTTCCTGAAGAAAAGGAGTTTATACATATTTCTTGAATAATTTTTTTTAACAAATAACATTTACTAAGTCAGAAATGATGGAACTTAACTGGACAGCATTTATAAGCGGTTTAATTTATGTTCTGACAGCGATAGTAATATCAAATTTTGCAATAAAACCCATTGCCTCAATTCTTGAAGAAAGAAGGAAAAGGAAGGAAAAGCTTGTTTCTGAGACTGAAGAACTGAAGAAAGAGGTTGAAACGCTGAAGGAGGAATACAGAAAAAGTATGTTGAAGGTTGAAGAAGAAATCAAAACTATAAGGGAAAAGAAGATGGAAGAGGTTAGGATTTTTGAAAAAGAAGAAATGGAGAGATTGAGAGCGAACCTTCAGGAAAAGTTAAAAAAAATGAGGGTAATGATAATGAGAGATATGGAGGAGCTGAGAAATAACAAAGAGAAAATTGCAAGCGAGATGGCTTATATCATTGTTGAAAAAATTCTGGAGGAGAAATGATGGAAGAAGGTTATGGTTTTGGAATCCATCTCCTTTTTACAACCATCAACTTTTTTATCCTTATAACCGTCCTATTCCTGTTTGGGAGGAAAAAGATAATAGAGGCAGTAAAAAATAGAGGGGAGGCAATAAAAAACGAGTTTTCTACTTTAAAAATGGAAAGAGAGGAAGTGGAGAAGATGAAGATGGAATATCTTGAAAAATTGAGAGGTTTGGAAAGAGAAATGGAGGAGATAAAGAAGAAGGCAATTGAGGAAATAGAAAGAGCTGTAGAAAATCACAGAAGAAAAATAATGGATTCATCTAAAAGGTTTGAGGAAACAATTGACCTGTTAATAAGTGCGGAATACGAGAGGGCTATTTCCACCGTTCAGAAGGAAATAATTGATATGGCAATGGAGATTACAAAGAGGATTATCGCACAGAAATTTACCGAAGAAAAGGAAAAAAAACTTTTTCAAGAAGCTTTAGCATCCATTAAAAGATGAAAGGAAGTATTGCCAGAAAATATGCAAAGGCACTGTTTGAGGTTTCAAAGGAGGAAAACCTGTCAGATGAAATTTTAAGGGAAATAAATGAACTGGAGAAAACTTTGGACAAAGAAATAATGGAATTTCTTTCTCTTCCCACTGTTGTATTTGAACACAAGGTAGATTTAATTAAAGACTTGCAGGAAAGGCTCAGGTTTCACCCTTTTATCACAAATACCCTTCTTCTTCTTGTTGAAAAGAATAAGGCGCGCTACATCCCGGTTTTTATTTCTTATTATACCCAATTATACATGGAGGAAAAGGGATATGTGGTTGCGGAAGTAAAAACAGCAAGGGAATTGAATGAATTTGAGGAGGAAGCCCTTAAAGAAAGGATTAAGGAATGGTCGGGAAAGGAGGTTTTTCTTAAAAAAGAAGTGGATAAAGAAATTATAGGCGGGATAATTATTAAAATTGGAGACCTTTTGATTGACAATTCTATTTTGAAAAAAATGAGGAATTTTGTAGAAACTTTTAAAGGAGAGTAAAGATGAAAATAACACCTGATGAACTTACAAGAGTTTTAAGGGAGAAGATAAAGGGATATACCCCTAAGGTTGAGGTGGCAGAGACAGGGATTGTTTTGAGTGTAGGTGACGGAATTGCCAGAGCCTACGGTTTGAAAAATGTGATGGTAGGGGAACTTGTGGAGTTTGAAAATGGAGTAAAGGGAATAGTTTTGAACCTTGAAGATGAGACTGTTGGAATAGCAATAATGGGCGAGGAAAAGGGGATAAAGGAGGAAAGCGTTGTTAAGAGGACTGGAAGGATTGCTGAAGTTCCTGTTGGAAAAGAACTTATAGGAAGGGTGGTTAATGCTCTGGGAGAACCTATAGATGGAAAGGGTCCTATAAATGCAAAGATGACAAGGAGAATAGAGTTAAAGGCTCCGGGAATAATTTATAGAAGACCTGTTAAGGAACCTCTTCAGACAGGAATAAAATCCATAGACGCAATGATACCTATTGGAAGGGGACAGAGGGAACTGATAATAGGCGATAGACAAACGGGTAAAACTGCCATAGTTATTGATACAATAATAAACCAGAGGGATTCAGGAGTATATTGTATATATGTGGCAATCGGACAGAAACGTTCTACAGTGGCTCAGGTGGTAGAGAAATTGAGGGAGTTTGGAGCAATGGAATGGACAATTGTGGTATCAGCTACAGCAAGTGAGCCTGCTCCCCTTCAGTTTATTGCTCCATATGCTGGATGCTCAATGGGAGAATACTTCAGAGATAATGGTATGCATGCACTCGTGATATATGATGACCTTTCAAAACACGCAGTTGCATATAGACAGCTGGCACTTCTTTTGAGAAGACCACCTGGAAGAGAAGCTTATCCAGGAGACATTTTCTATCTTCATTCAAGGTTGCTTGAAAGGGCTGCGAAGCTCAGAGACGAAGATGGAGGAGGTTCTTTGACAGCCCTTCCAATTATAGAAACGCAGGCTGGAGATATCTCGGCTTATATACCAACAAATGTTATATCCATAACCGATGGTCAGATATATCTTGAATCCGACCTTTTTTACGCTGGAATAAGACCGGCTATAAATGTGGGGCTTTCAGTTTCAAGGGTTGGAGGTGCTGCACAGATAAAGGCTATGAAACAGGTTGCTGGAAGACTGAGGCTTGAACTTGCACAGTACAGAGAACTTGCTGCTTTTGCCCAGTTTGGAAGTGAGCTTGACAGGGCTACTCAGAAACTTCTTCACAGGGGAGAAAGATTGACGGAGCTATTGAAACAGGAGCAGTACAAACCCCTGCCTGTTGAAAAACAGATAATCATAATATATGCGGGAACGAATGGGTATGTGGATGAATATCCGGTTTCTTCATTGAAGAGATACGAAAAAGAACTTTATAAGTTCCTTGACGAAAATTACCAAAACTTATTAAATGAGCTTAGAACGAAAAAAGAGCTTACAGAAGAAATAAAACAAAAACTGAACACCGCTTTGAAGGAGTTTGACAAAAGGTTTAAATCCTGATGCTTTCTTTAAGAGCACTGAAAAGAAAGAAAAAAGCCCTTCTCGGAATTGAAAAGATAACCCGTTCAATGAAAATGATTTCTGCTGCTAAAATGAAGAGAGCGGTGGAGCGGCTTACTAACTTTTTAAATTTTTCAAAGAATATGGAGACCCTTTTTTCATCTCTTGCCCTATCAGAAGAAAACTATACAAATCCTCTTCTTGAAAAAAGAGAGGGACACAGGCTGATTTTTATCATCTCTTCGGACAGAGGTCTGTGCGGAAGTTTCAATGCCAATATAATCCGTCTTGCCGAAAGCGAAATAAGAAATGAAATCTCAAGAGGTAATCTTCCTTACCTCTACCTTTTTGGGAAAAAGGTAATTGACTACTTCACCGGTGTACGGTTTAAAGCAACGGGTTTGAAGGTTGAAATAATATCCTCCAGAAAGGAGATTCTTTCAGCATCTTTGTTCCCCGATGACCTTTATTTCATAGCCGATGAAATCAAAAATTATTTTCTCAGGGATTTTGGAGAGGTTGATGTGATATTTTCAAAATTTTTCTCCCCGTTGAAACAGGTACCAACAATAAAGCGCCTGTTACCTCTTGAAGTAGAGGGAAAAAGGGAATTGCTTCCTTTCATCGTTGAGCCAGGAAAAGAGGTTATAGACAAGCTTGTGGAAACGGTTTACAGAATGAGATTTGTCCTTTATGCATACGAAAGTATTGCGAGCGAACAGGCAGCGAGGATGACTGCTATGGAGAATGCGTCAAGGAATGTGTCTGAATTAATAAAAAAATTAACCCTTCAGTTTAACAAGGCAAGACAGGCTAGTATAACGAAGGAACTTCTTGACATTATAACAGGAAAATCCGCTTTAGAGGGATAAATTTTTTGTAGAACATCACAAAATATCAGGAGAAGGAAGAAATTTGAGCTAAAAAGGATAATTGGATGAAAAGGTTCTATTACCCCACATTCCATTCGCTAAAAAATAAAAATGAGGGGGCACTTACGGGGTGGTAACATTCTCTATGTCAGTACAACCCATTAAGTCATTTGACAGCATCTATTATATCCGCTTCACAATAACCTTAAATCTCTTAATGTCCACCACCTTTACCTTTTCTCCCTTTTTTATCGGATATTCCGAAAAAGCATTCCAGTATTCTCCGTGAACGAAGACCTTCCCTTCGGGGTCAATATCCGTAACTGCCTCTCCTTCCTCACCGATAAGTGCTTCAATTCCAACAAAAGGTTTCTGAAACTGAGCGGTAATTGCTATGTAGGCAAGGGTTCCAAAAAAAATAACGGTAAATACAAATAATGGCAGAACAACTTTTAATGAAAACTGATAGTAGGGAGGAGAGGATTTGAGAAGCAGTATGGTTCCGAGAAGAATTGAAATAATTCCTCCAAGCGCAAGCATACCATAACTTGTGAGTTTTATCTCTGCAAAGAATAGAATGAGCCCGAGCAGAATAAGAAGAACACCCGCAAAGTTTACGGGAAGGGTGTGAAGGGAGTACAATCCGAGTATAAGACATATTGCTCCGACAACGCCAGGAAATATTACTCCGGGGTGGGAAAGTTCAAAAAATATTCCCCACATTCCTATCATAAGGAGGATGTAGGCTATATTCGGATTTGAAAATGTGTTAAGGACCCTCTCCCTCCACCCCATTTCTATCCTCACAAGCTTTGCTCCCTTTGTATTCAAAACTTTCTCTCCGAAAACAGTGTTTACCTTGTATCCATCAAGCTTTTCAAGACACTCTTCAGGAGTTCTTGCTATGAATTCAATTACGCCTTCTTTCAATGCCTCATCAGCGGTAGAGGAAATGCTTTCCTTCACCACCCTTTCAGCCCACACCTCTGACCTTCCGTGCTTTTTTGCAAGGCTTTTTGCAAATGCAACTGCATCATTGACCACCTTTTTCTTCATCTCCTCGTCCATTTCTTTACCACCCATCGCAACTGGATGGGCTGCGCCAATGTTTGTTCCGGGCGCCATAATTGCAATATGAGCGGAAAGGGTAATAATTGCACCAGCAGAAGCAGCTCTTGCTCCTGTTGGATAAACAAAAACTGCAACAGGAACTTCTGAATTCTCAATATCTTTTATTATTTTCCTCATGGACTCATCCAGACCTCCCGGAGTATCCATTAAAATCAAAATGAGTTCAGGTCTCTCTCTATCAGACCGCGCTATAATACTTCCTATGTATTCCTGAACAGCCGGATTAATAGGTCCATCAATCTCCGCAACAAAAACCCTTTTTTCATCTGCATTCGCTTTTAAACAACCAATTAACAGTAAAAGTGACAAAAATTTCTTCATATTTTAAAGATATAAGATAAAATAACTTATGTCAAATAACTATCCTTCCATAGGTCTTGAAGGAAAAAGTTCTTTCTCCAGATCTGCCATGTGCCTCAGAAGAGCCTCCACATCGTTGCTCATAATAAGAAGGTTGTGTTTTACTGCTCTGTGGTCCATTACATGGTTCTTCAGAAGTGCCTCTTTCTGAAACCCGAGTTTTTCAAACATCCTCACTCCCGAAAGGTCATCTTCTACAACCTCAGCAATTATCTTGTGAAGTCCCATGCGAAGAGCAATGTAAAATAACTCTTTCAGAATAATAAAGCCGAGCCCTTTCCTTCTGAATTTTTCAGCAACCACTATTCTTATCTCTCCCACATGCCTTGTCCAGCTGAACTCATTCCTGTGGAGGGTTCCGTCTGCAACTATTGATTTTTCGTGAATTGCAAGAAGGGGAAATACCCTTTCATAATTTATGTTCTTAATCCACTTGTCTATTGTCTCTTCCTTTGTCACATCATCCCTCAGATAAAGGAGGTCTTTCTCGCTCAGAGTCAGGAAGAATTTTAGAAGGGCATTTCTGTCAGAAGCCTCCATGGGTCTTAAAACCACTTTCGTTTTTTTGTCCTTCAGCGTAAATTCCTTCGGATAATCTCTCAAAATTACCTTCATAAGTTTATTATAATCACGAATGCTCTCAAAAAGTCAAGACCTTTTGGAAAAATGGGGTAGGTGTGTTATTATTCAATCTGATGGAAAAAAAAGTCCTTCTTACATCTATATTTAAACCGTGCGGTGTGGACGACCAGTTTGGAAGAAAGGAAAACATACCGGAACTCTCTCACAATCAACTCACCCGTTATCAGGGAATATTCAGTTTCAGGGAAAGGTACCCTTCCCTCAACCTTCATGTCATAGCAGCAAACATTGATACTCCTGTTACAGTTTTGGACTGGCCAACCATAAAGAGATTCATAGAAGAAATAAAGAAATGTTATGAATACATCGGAATAACCTTTATCCAGCCAAATTTTTTGAAGATGAAAAAGATGGTAGAAATAATAAAAGAGGTTTCTCCAAAATCAAAAATCATAATAGGTGGTTTTGGCACGATGATTGATGACATTGAAAGAATAGTTGATGTAGACTATGTGTGCAGGGGTGAGGGAATAAGGTTTATGAGAAGTCTTCTTGGAAAACCCGTTCAATTTTCCTTCAGGCATCCTCCAGTATTTATGTCAGTCCTTGAAGTAATGGGCATTCCTGTACATCTTATCGGAGAAACGATGAGGAAACTCGGAATATCAATGGAAAGAGGGCATCTCGTTTCAATGATAGCAACAGGGGTGGGATGTTATGAAAGATGTGATTTCTGTTCAACAGGACAATTTTTTGAAGGAGGATACATTCCCTTTTTGAACACCGGAAGGGAAATTTTTGAAATAATGAACGAACAGGAGGGAAAATATGGAGTAAAGAGATTTGCATTTGTAGGGGATGAAAACTTCTTCAAGGACGAAGATAAGGTAAAAGAACTTCATTCACTCATAGTTGGAAAGGAAAAGGATTACGAGATTTCGCTTTCTTTCAGTTCGGCAAATAATCTCATAAAATATGAACCTGAATTTCTTGCAGAACTTGGACTTGGAATAGTATGGCTTGGAATTGAATCAAAATTCAGGCTTTACCCAAAGAACATAAATGTTGACCTTCCAGCTCTTGTAAAAGAACTTGAAAGTTTCGGGATAAAGACCGTTCTTTCTTCCATTCTCTGCCTTGACGAACATACCAAGGAAAATGTGTGGGAGGACATAAACTGGCATCTTTCAATGAAGCCAACCTTCAGCCAGTTCGCACATCTATCCATTGCTCAGGGGACAACTCTATGGAAGAAGATGTTGAAGGAAAACAGGATTCTGCACTCAATCTCTCTTGAAGACAGGCACGGCTTCAAACAGATATGGTTCAAACATCCGCATTTTACTCCTTACGAATCTGAAATCCTGCAGAGGGAGGCATATCTCAAAGATTATTATGAACTCGGTCCAACCCTTGTCAGAGCCATTGAAGTGGATTACAGAGCATATCCCAACCTTTTGAATTCAAAAAGTCCTGTTCTCAAAAGAAGGGCTGAAAAAATAAAAAAGAGAACGAGAATTTATAAACCAATCCTGTGGGCAGCAGAAAAGCTTGTTCCAAAAAAAGAAATGGCTGAAAGAATCAGAACTCTAAGGAAAGAGATTGAAAGGGATTTTGGAAAAATGGGTCCAATAGATTACCTCTTAGGCACATCCCTCTTTATGCTGGGTAAAAAGAAGGAGATACAGATTAAATTTTTTGGGGATGTCATTCAGCCAAAGACGAAGGTGACATTTTATAATTTGAGAAATACTTACTAAACTCTGGATCCTTTTTTTATTTCTTCAAGCTCCAGTTCCTTTTCTGTTATCTGGTCAAGGGCTTTTACGAGGTTTTCGTGGAGCCAGAACTCCTTTAGGGCAAGAGCGGAAAATTTTGCAAGAAACGAAAGGTTCTCTGCATCTTTTTGAGCAAATGCCCCACTTATTTTGTTAGCCACAAAAAAACCTCCTATGTGTCTCCCCCTCAGGAGAATTGGAGAACCAATCCAATCCCTGATTTTTTGAGCGAAATAAATCTCACTCTCGGAAAAGCTTTCTTTCAAATCAGACGATTTTACAGGGCGCTTGCTATATATCACCTTCCCGGTTAATCCTTTATAAATCCCCTTGAGAGGAGTTTTCTTAAATTCCACACCTCCTGCATATTCAAGGTGAAAATCTCCGGTTCCAGGTTCCTCAACCACAATCCACATTATTTCTGCCTCCAAAAATTCTTTCACCAGTTCAAAAATTCCATTGTATATGAAAGATGGCTCCAGCCCAGAAAGAAGTAGTGAGAGCATACTTTCGGATATCTTTTTTTTCAATTCCAGTTCTTCCATTTCAATCCTTGAAAGGACACTGTCAATAATTGAGGCAACCTGTGAGGAAAATGTGAGGAGAAGAGAAAGGTCATCTTCTGTAAAACTTTCCCTGCTCAATTTGTCGTTAACGCTTATAACCCCTATAACTTCTCCCCTCACCTTTATTGGAGCACATATAAAAGATTGGGTTTTGTATTTGTAGCCATACCTTGACGGCGGAAGCCCTTCTTTTTCAAGATTTTTCACAAGGATTGGCTCTCCTGTCAAAGCCACCTTCCCCGCAATTCCTTCTCCAACCTTCAGGAATGGTCCTCCTTCATCTTTAAATTCCACGCCTATACCCTGAAATGGCCTGAGGGTTCCTGACTCCTTATCTATTATGGTGACCGAAACCCTTTCTGCCATTAATAATTTGCTCAAAGAAGCAAGTATGGAATGGAGAACATCGCTTTCTGTTTTCATCTTTCCTTCAAGAAATTCCTTTTGCAGGCCTGAAAGAACCTCAAAAAGGTCAGGTTTTTGGGGAAGAGAAACTACTTGTTTTTCCTCAACGGAAACGCTGATTTTTTTAAAAAGCTCTTCTACATTTATTGGTTTTTTTATAAAATCATCCGCTCCCATCTGAAGAGCCTTTTCAACAAGAATTTTTTCAAGAGGAGTTGCCATCATTATAACCTTCGTTTCTTTTTTCTTTGCCTTTATTTCCTTCAAAACATCAATTCCGTGCATACCCGGCATAATTATGTCTACAAGAACAAGTGCATAATCTCTTTCAGAAAACATCTTCAGGGCTTCTTTGCCGTCGACTGTAAAGTCAACCTCATAGGATTGCGAAAGCACCTCCTTTATATCCTTTGCTACTTCTATGTCATCATCTACTACAAGAATTCTTTCCATCAGAGAATGTATCTCGTTATGTCCTCGTCTTTCAGGAGGCTTCTTAATTTTTGAATCACATAATCCTTTGTTATAACAATTTTTCTGGTTCCTATATCGGGAGATTCAAAAAGGATGTCTTCAAGGAGTTTTTCCATAACCGTATGAAGCCTTCTTGCCCCTATGTCTTCGCTTCTGCTGTTTATCTCTGCTGCAATACTTGCAATTTCTTCAATTGCCTGATTATCAAAAACCAGTTCAATACCTTCGGTTCTGAGAAGCTCCTCGTATTGTTTCGTAAGCGCACTCTCAGGCTCTGTCAGAATTCTCACAAAATCATCCTTGCCGAGAGGAGTAAGTTCCACCCTTATTGGAAATCTGCCCTGAATCTCTGGAATGAGGTCAGATGGTTTTGAGACATGAAATGCACCTGCTGCTATAAAAAGTATGTGTTCTGTTTTTACCGGTCCATATCTGGTATTTACAGTTGTACCTTCCACAATGGGAATCAAATCCCTCTGAACACCCTCCCTTGAAACATCAGGACCATATCCCTTTTCTCTTCCAGCAATTTTGTCTATCTCATCTATAAAAACTATCCCAAGTTCTTCAACCCTTTTTATAGCATTCTTTATAACCTTTGAATTATCTATAAGTTTTTCCGCTTCCTCCTCAACGAGGAACTCCCGTGCATCTTTGACTTGCATCCTTCTTTTCCTTTCTCTACCAGGAAACATACCTCCAAGCATTTCTCTCAGATGTGTTTCTATTTCTTCAAATCCACCAATTCCTCCCACAATCTCAACCACAGGCATGAACTGGTCTTTTGCATCAAGTTCTATGTACTCCTCCTCCAACATCTTATCCCTGAGAAGACTTCTTAATTTTCCCTTTGTAATCTGTTCTTCCTCAGATTGGCTCTTATATTTTTTTGAAAATGTCTGATAAAGAATATGAAGTAGCCTCTCTTCAGCGTTCTGCTTCGCTTTCTCAAAAACCTTCTTTTTCTCCCGTGCCTTTTCCTCGTTAACAGATATGTTCACCAGATCTCTTATTATGGATTCCACATCCCTCCCCACATATCCAACCTCGGTGTACCTTGTTGCCTCCACTTTTATGAACGGAGCATCAACAAGACGGGCAAGTCTCCTCGCTATTTCTGTTTTTCCAACTCCTGTAGGACCTATCATAATAATGTTCTTCGGAGATATTTCTTCTTTCATCTTACCGTTAACTCTCATCCTCCTCCACCTGTTTCTAAGTGCAATAGCAACCGCCCTCTTTGCTTCCTTCTGCCCAACAATGTATTTGTCAAGTTCCCTCACTATCTGATTTGGAGTCAAAAATTCCATCCTGTCAACTTCTACTATCTCCATCATAATTCCTCCAGAATTATATGCTCATTGGTATATATGCATAAAGAAGCAGCTATCTTCATAGCCTCAAGTGCAATCTCTTTTATGGGCATATTGGTGTGAAGTAGAAGAGCCTTTGCAGCAGCCTGAGCGTATGCACCTCCCGAACCAATGGCTATGACCTCATCCTCGGGTTCTATTACATCACCCGTTCCAGATATAACAAGTGTTTTCATTTTATCAGCAACAAGGAGCATTGCTTCAAGTCTCTGAAGATATTTATCCGTCCTCCACTCCTTTGCCAGTTCCACCGAAGCCCTTAAAAGGTTTCCCGCATATTCGTTCAGTTTCTTCTCAAACCTTTCAAAAAGAGCAAAGGCATCAGCAGTGGCACCTGCAAATCCCGCAAGCACCCTTCCTTCAAGAAGAGGTCTTATTTTCCTCGCATTTTTTTTCATCACAAGGCTCCCCAATGTCACCTGCCCATCTGCGCTCATAACAACCTTTTCTCCCTTTCTTATACAGAGAACAGTTGTTCCTCTCAAAATCTCCTTCATTTTTTGGCCCTTGGATGCGTCCTATCATAAACCTCCATGAGCCTTCCAACAGACGAATGAAGATATTGCTGGGTGCTCGCTATGGTTGAATGCCCGAGAAGTTCCTGAATGGTTATTATATCTGCACCGCTTTCAAGAAGATGTGTTGCGTAGGTATGCCTCATGGTATGGGGTGTAACTCTTTTTGGAATCCCGCATAAAATGCTGTATTTCTTAACGAGCCTCCTCACGGTTCTGTCTGATAATGGCTTATTATTTCTTCCCCAAAAAAGAAAGGATTCGGGATTTGTTTCATTTCTTTCGCACAGATATTCCTCAACAGCCCTTACAGCCTTTTTTCCAACGGGAACAATCCTTTCCTTCCCCCTTTTTCCTTTAACAAGAACAACCCTTTCTTTAAGGTCAATGTCTTTCAACCTCAAAGAAAGAAGTTCTGAAATTCTAAGCCCTGTGTCATAAAGAAATTCCAGAATAGCCCTATCCCTTTTTGATTCCATTACCACTTCTGAATCAAGAATGGAAAAAACCTCTTCCACGCTAAGGAATGAAGGAAGTTTCCTCTCCCTGCCCCTCATTTCTATCAGGGATGCAGGATTTACCTCTGTTTTCCCCTCATATATAAGATAATTAAAAAAGGTTCTTATGGCTGAAATTTTCCTGAACGATGAACTTTTCTTGAGATTTTTTAAAGAAACAAGGAATGCCCTTATATGAAGGGGCTTTGTATTCTCCACGGAAATTGAATAATTTTTTTTGAGAAAATCAAGAAACCCCTCTACATCTTTTCTGTAAGCCCTTATCGTGTGTAAGGAAGCTCCTTTCTCCTTTTTAAGAAATTCACAAAAACTTTTTAAAAAATCCTTTTTTACCATTTATATAAAAGATAATAAATAAACAGAAAAAAAGCAAATCCCGACCCTATTCGTGCTGATACAGGAGTGAACGTTCTCACCTTCTAAATACTTCCACTTGAAATAATTCATCACAAAAAGGAAAATAATATGCATGGGAAAAAGGTTTTACATAAAGACTTTCGGATGTCAGATGAATGAGGACGACAGCGAAAGGATGAGGGGGGTTATGCTCTCAATGGGGTATGAGGAGGTTGATGAACCATCTTCTGCTGACATAATAATCGTAAATACCTGCAGTGTGAGGTCAAAATCCGAGCACAAGGCATTAAGTCTTCTTGGAAGGTTGAAAAGATTCAAAAAAAGGGGGGCTTTAATTGGTATTACAGGATGTGTGGCACAGGAGAGAAAGGAAAATTTATTTGAAGGGGTCCCGTTTCTGGACTTTGTAATGGGACCGCCTGCCCTTTCTTCTTTCCAAAAATTATTAGAAAGAATAGAAGGGGGAGAAAGGAAGATAATTCTCACCGAAAGGAAAGGAGATGGAAAGCGGAATTTTGAAAGCACATATATGGGAAAAGTAAAGGCTTATGTAACAATAATGGAAGGTTGCGACAACTTCTGCTCCTACTGCATAGTTCCTTTTGTAAGGGGAAGGGAGATTTCAAGAAGTATGGAAGATATTTTAAAGGAATGTGAAGCACATGCAGAAAATGGAATCAAAGAAGTCATACTTCTCGGACAGAATGTGAATTCCTACGGAAAGGAATTCGGGATATCCCTTGCTGATTTAATCAAAAAAATTTCCCTCATAGATGGAATAAAGAGGATAAGGTTTTTGACATCCAACCCGAAAGACCTTACAGATGATATAATAAAGTGTTTTGGAGAAGTTGAAAAACTCTGCGAGCAAATTCATCTTCCTGCACAATCCGGTTCAAACAGAATCCTTAAGAGAATGAACAGAAAGTACACGAGGGAGGATTATTTAATGCTCGTAAAGAAGTTGAGAAGTGTAAGACCTGATATTGCTATTACAAGCGATTTCATAGTTGGATTTCCGTCTGAAACGGAAAAAGACTTTAAAGATACCTTATCACTGGTAGAAGAGGTTCGGTTTGACAACTTCTTCTCTTTCAAATACTCCCCAAGACCTGGCACATCTGCAGAAAAACTTACTGACGATGTCCCACCTGAAGAGAAAACGAGAAGGATAGTTATCCTTCAGGAAGTTC
>JBBIVP010000008.1:0-24579 GCA_037439705.1 bacterium | reverse complement strand
CATTATCTCTTCATAAGATGGAAACTCGTAAGTTCCAAACATTGTAGCTTGTTTAATTTGTTTTTGTATTAAAGTTTTCTTGTCCATATTTTATCTCTATGTCCAGGCGTAATTTTGAAATCTCCTTAACTGTCGTTATTTCTTTTTCGTTCATAGCACTAACTGCCAAAATAATATAAAATAACCCAGCAAAAGTCAACCGTTGGACTCTTTGAGATAGCCCTTAATAATTGAAAATATAAAATTGCTGTGAAATAATAAAATCAATGGATGTGGTTTCAGCAATAAAAAAGAGGAGAAGCATAAGGATGTTTCTGAAAAAAGAGATTGACGATGGAATCATAAAGGAAATGCTTGAATGCGCTATCCTTGCTCCATCCGAAGGAAACCTTCAGCCATGGAAATTTTACCTGATAAAAAATGAAAACCTGAAAGAGAAGATTGCACTTTATGCATTGAGACAGGAATTCATTGCTGAAGCTCCTGTCTGCATTGTTGTTTGTGCAGACTTAAAAAGAACATCTCCATACGGAGAGAGAGGAAGGAACCTTTACTGCCTTCAATCCACTGCTGCAGCAATTCAAAACATGATGCTTTATGCAGTTTCAAAGGGACTTGGGACATGCTGGGTGGGAGCATTTGACGAAAGGAAGGTTGCTGATGCCCTTTCCCTTCCAGCCCATTTAAGACCGGTTGCCATCATTCCAGTTGGTTATCCAGCAGAATATCCTGAAACTCCTTCCAGAATTCCATTGAAAAATGTGGTGGAGGAGATAAGGTGAAGAAAATTGTCTTTCTATTGCTCCTTATTATTCCTGCTGAGGTAATGGCTAATGGCTATACCATTCCTGATACTGGTGGCAATTTTTCTTCACCCGCCGACATAAACCTTGCTTCCATCTACTGGAATCCATCAGCTATCTCCTTTTCTCGTGGAATCAACGGATTCCTTGACCTTTCAGTCTTTTATTTCAGGACGAGATACAAAAGGAGTGGAGATTCCTACGAAACCGTGAGATACACAGGAACCGACTATCTCCCTTTCGTGGGCATCAGTTATACACGAGAAATAAATGGATTTATAAAATCTTTATCAGGAGGGATTGCCTTTTATATTCCATTTGGAGCGTCCGCCCATTATCCAGAAGAAGGACCGCAGAAATTTCATGGAGTTGATGGAGAAAATTACCTTATGAACCTCTCACCCTCTATCTCTGTGAGAATAACAGATTTTTTATCCATCGGTTCTTCTCTAAATATAGGATTTGGAAGGTTTTATGCAACAGGAAGCACCCTTCTTATGGGACCCGATGAAGTGCCATCAAATGAAGGAAAGTATGAATTTAAGGATATGAACGGAATTGCGCTGGGCTACTCTCTGGGACTATTTATAAGACCTCTTGAGTTCCTTGATATAGGAATTTCATATACCAGTCCCATGGATGTGGTTCACAGCGGGAAGTACAGGTTTTATGCAACAGAGTATACCAAAGAACTTTTTGATTTCTCATTCAAATCCCACGACATAACTGGAGAGGCGGATGTAGAGATAGACTATCCAATGTTTTTGAGTTTTGGGGCAAAGGTAAGACCTATGAAAAGACTTGAGTTTAATCTCGCCTTTCAGTGGTTTGACTGGAGTTATTACGAAAAAATGAAAATAAGAATAAAAAACGGAATGGATAGAGAAACAGGAAGAGAGGTGGATATCGGTTTGATAGAAAACAGGGATTATACTGTTAACTTTAAAGATGCCATTTCTATAAAAATTGATGCAAGGTATAAACCTTTGAGAAGATGGACATTTCTTGTTGGAGGAGCATACGACCAGAGCGTAATTTCGGATACACATCTTTCCGTTATGAACCTTTAATTTGACAAACTTGAACTGCTCACTGGTGCTCTTTTTGAAATCTCAAAAAATCTGTTCGTGAGCGGAAATCTCAATTTCTACATCCCATTTGGGAGGAATGTAAAAAATTCTCAAATTTCCCCTCCTGCAAACGGAAGTTATTCAGCTGAGGGATTAAAGGGTGATATCGCTATAGGGTTTAGATTGTGAAAGAAGTATTATTTGTAATCCTTCTCATTGGTTTAGAAAGCGAATACGCCAGTATAATCAAAAATGCAGACGATGTATTCTTTTCTTATCACGAGGACCTTCCAAAACTTGAGAAAAGCATAGAACTCTACAAAAAAGCCCTTGAGAAAAATCCTTCTGACCCATATCCGATGATAATGATTTCAAGAGCGCTTCTCACCTACGGGGACCTTGTTCCAAAGAATGAAAAAGAGAGGGAAAAAGTTTATGAAGAAGGAATGAAGTGGGCTGAGAAGGCAATAAATGTAGACGAAAAATATGCGATGGGACATTTCTGGTATTTTGCAAACCTTGCAAGGCTTCAGCAACTCAAGGGAACTTTATTCAGCCTCAAAACCCTTTCCGACCTGAAAAGACACATAAAAAGGGCTAACGAACTCAAGCCCGATGATGCTATGATCCTTGATGGGCTCGGAGCTTTTTACTGCGAACTTCCCTCTTTTCTTGGAGGAGATTTAAAAAGGTCAGAAGAGATTCTGAGAAAGGCTATTGAGGTTGACCCAAATTATACCCTTTCCTATTACGACCTCGCCTTAAACCTTTACAAACAGAAAAGATTTGAAGAGGCACTCAAAACCGCAGAAATGGTTCTTTCAATTACAAATCCCACCTATTATGCAGACTGGTTCACCTGGGACAGAATAAAAGCCCTTGAACTTATTGAAAAGATAAAAAAACACATAAAGAAATAATTTTTTGAACGGTGCAAAAAATTTTAATTGAAGAATGCCACAAATTTGATTGAACCCATTTGTGAGATGCCATAAAATGACATTATGCAAAGAAGGGTATTTTTCTTTTTAATTCTCGCTTTAGTTGTATGTATAATCAGATGTAATAAAAGAGATGAACTTTCTTTCACATGCAGGGTTGAGGGAAAATATGTAGAGTTATCAGCTTCTTATCCTGCAAAGGTTAAAAGGATTGCTGTTGAAGAGGGGAGTAATGTAAAAAACGGAGAGGTTATAATTGAGCTTGATACGGAAGATATGGAAATAGAGTTGAGGTCTATTGGAGACGAAATAGAATCGTCTCTTCATCAGATTGAAAAATTAAAGGCTCTCCTTTCCTACATAAGGAAAAATCTTGACAGGTCAAGAGAACTTGAGAAGGCGGGTGGCGCATCAAGGATGAATGTTGAGGAACTTGAACTTAAGGAAAAAACTACGGAGGAGGAAATCAGAAGTCTGAATAAAAAAATTTCCGCAGGAATCACAAGAAAGGAACTCCTTGAAAAAAAGATAAAGGATGGGAAAATTACAAGTCCTAAAGATGGGAGGGTTGTTGAAATTACTGTTGATGAAGGAGAAGTTGCAATTCCAAGTTTAATTCTCGTAAAGGTGGAATTGAAGGGTGAAAAATATCTTAGGTGCTATGCATCAGAAAGTGCACTTGATGTTGTGAAGGTTGACAGAGAAGTGGATGTCAAAAAGGGAAAGCATTTTTTGAAAGGAAAAATTTACTTTATTTCTTCGGAACCTGAATTTACGCCGAGGTATTTTGTCTCGGACAGTGAAAGGGATATCCTTCACTACGAGTTCAGGGTAAAAATTCCTGATGAGTCAGGATTTAACACTGGAGAATTTGTGAAGGTTAGTCTCCCGAAATGATAAAAACTGAAAATCTGAGAAAGGAATTTGGGCGCATAGTTGCTGTAGATGCTCTTACACTTGAAGTAAAAGAAGGCGAAATTTTCGGTCTTTTGGGACCAAATGGGGCAGGGAAGTCAACAACTATAAGGATGCTTTGCGGAATACTCAAGCCTACCGCTGGCAGGGCAGAGGTGGCTGGAATTCATGTTGTTAAAAACCCTGAGGAAGTTAAAAAAAGAATTGGATATATGTCACAGAAATTCGGGCTTTATGATGACCTTACTGTTATGGAAAACCTGATGTTCTATTCAAGGCTTTACATAAATAACTGGAAAGATGCAGAGACTATGGCAGAAAAGATAATAGAAAGACTGAATCTCAAAGAGTACAGAAACACGAAGGCAGAGAACCTTTCAGGAGGTTGGAGGCAGAGACTTGCTCTTGCCAACGCCCTCGTTCATGAACCTCCTCTTCTTTTTCTTGATGAGCCAACTCAAGGGGTTGACCCTGTTTCAAGAAGGCTTTTCTGGGACATATTGTATGAAGAGAGGGCAAGTGGAAAGACCCTGTTTATAACCACCCATTACATGGAAGAAGCGGAGAGGTGTGACAGAATAGGATTTCTGTGGAAGGGAAAACTTGTTGCACTTGGAACACCTGAGGAGATTAAAACAAGGGGAATTTCTGCAAAGGTTTATGCTATAAAGAAAAAACTTTCTCCATCACTCAAGAAAATTCTTATGGAAATGGATGGCGTGAGAGATGTAAATCAATACGGAGAGGAGATACACATAATTGTAGAAGACGAAAGAATAAAAAGCGCTGTTGAAAGGACTGTAGGAAAGGAAATTTTTGAAGTAATACCCAGTATAGAGGATGTGTTTGCATTTCTTTCGGAAATAAAATGAGATTTCTTGCAGTAGCATGGAAGGAGTTCATCCACATTTTGAGGGATAAAAGGGCGTTCATCCTTACGCTCGTGTTTCCTGCATTCACAGTATCCTTTCTTGGATATGCTATTACTCTTGACATAAAACGCATCAAAATCGGTTTGATAGAGGAGGATAGAATAGTGGGCGAAAATATAAAAAGGAAAATAGAGGGTTCTACCTACTTTGAGTTAATTCCCGTACTCAATCTGAAAGAAGGAGAGGAACTCATAAGGAGAGGAAAAATTACAATTCTCATAAATATAAAAGAAGATACATACGCTTCCATTGCGAGAAATCTATCTGTTCCCCTTGACCTTCTCGTTGATGGCTCTGACAGTAATTCTGCAACAATTGTGCAGGGATATCTGTTTCAGATGTTTTACGAATTTGAAAGGGAAAATAGAAGACCTCGCCTCAAATTCCTTTACAATCCGGAATTGAGTTCTCGTAAATTTTTCGTTCCAGGTCTCATAGGTATATTTCTCTTCGTTCTTGCGGTTGCAATGACCGCACAGGCGGTGGTAAGGGAGAAGGAAAAAGGGACAATGGAATCCCTCAGGGTTTCACCTATCACCCCCGGAGAAATAATAGCTGGCAAGATTCTTCCATACATTCTAATAGGGCTGTGTGATTTCCTGATAGGACTTCTGTTCGCCTATCTACTGTTTGATGTAAGGTGTGAAGGCAGTTTCATCTCTTTAACATTCTCAACCTTTCTTTTTATCACAACCGGCATCTCCATAGGAATTTTTGTTTCCACTCTTACAGCAAGCACAATGGTTGCCTGGCTTATCACCTTCATAATTACTGTTCTTCCGTCTCTCATTCTTTCAGACTTCATTTTCCCTACCACAAGCATGCCCGGTGCGAAAGAACTTTACAGCAGGTTGATACCGACAAAGTATTACATAAAACTTATAAGGTTCATAATACTCAAAGGCACGTCACTCATATTTTTGTGGAAGGAGGTTTTTGTTCTCATCATTTTCTTTTTATTCTTTTTTACCGCAAGCATAATAAGGCTGGGAAGGGAATTATGATAAAGAGCGTTATAAATGTGTTTCTGAAGGAGTTTATTCACCTTCGCAGGAATAGAAGGGTATTTCCGATACTTTTCTTTGCACCCGTGTTTCAGATAATCCTTCTTGGACTTGCTGCAACCCTTGATGTCAAGAAAATTCCTGTGGTGGTGCTCAAAGGAGGAGACAGGGAAAAGAGCCTCAAATTTGGCGGAATAATGAATTCTTCTCCATACTTCCAGTTCAAGGGCGAGGTTTTATCCTATGATGAGGGAATTGAACTTATGAGAAAAGGAGTGGTGGAAGCAATTGTGGTTTTCAAAAATCCGCCTGAGATAATTATTGATGGAACAAACTCAAACAATGCAATAATAACTGCATCATATATAACCCGAGTTATCTTTGAGGAATTTCTTTCTCCCTCAACCATTTCTTTTACTCCAAGGCTATCAATACACACCCTTTATAACGAAGAACTCAAGAGCAAAAACTTTTTTGTAACAGGCATTTTCGGTGCCATACTCCTGGTGATGACAATGGTTCTTACCGCACTATCCATTGTAAGGGAAAAGGAAAGGGGAACAATTGAATCAATAGTCACAACCCCGCTTTCAGAAAGTGCTTTTATTATCGGAAAACTACTTCCTTATGTTATAATCGGATTCATTGATACGCTCGTCATATTTCTTGTTGCTGTATTTGTTCTTGATGTTCCATTTCGCGGTTCACTTCTCACATTTTTCTTTTTCTCCCTCCTTTACATATTGAATACCCTTGGAGGAGGAATCTTCTTCTCCATCATATCAAGAACTGAACAGCAGGCTATGATGACTATATTCATTATAATGCTCCCAGTTATAATTCTTTCCGGATTTGTATTTCCTGTTGAAAACATGCCAGTTTTTTTTCAGATTATTGCAAAAATTAATCCCCTCTATTACTTTCTCCGGGCAACAAGGAGTATATTTTTAAAAGGTCTTGAATTCAAATACCTCATACCAGATGCAATCGCCCTTTTTACAACAGGCACTCTTATTATTCTTCTTTCAATAGGGCTTTTCAGAAAAAGGCTTGGATAGAGTTTTCCTTACCTCAATCATAATTTGACAAATGGGAACAGAATTTATAAAATTATAAAAAAGTAGGTTAAAATGCCGATCGTTGAAGTGACAATGTTTAAGGGAAGAACGGACGAACAGAAGGCAGAACTTATAAAGGGTATTTCAAGAACTGTAGCTGAGGTTTTGAAGATTCCGGTTGAAGAGGTTTATGTAATAATAAGGGAAATATCAAAGGCTGACTGGGGACCCATGGGAAAGCCATATGAGGAGGTGAAAAAATGAAAAAACTTATAATGACTCTGTTTGTTTTTATAATTGCTGGATGTGTTTATAAACCCTATAGAGAAATTGATGAGGCAAAAGCCCTGCTTGAAGAGGCAAAGAAGGCCGAGGCTGATATATACGCACCTGATGAATTCAAGAGCGCATCAGAGTTTCTTGAAAAGGCGATGGATGAGATGGCGAAAAAGGAGTATATAGCAGCAAAGGCATCTGCTTTATCTTCACAGAACTTTTCAAAGATGGCAATTGAAAAGGCAAAATCAGAAAAGGAAAAGAGGGCTAAAATGGAAAAGCCATCTCCTGAGTCTGCACCAGCACCTGTGATTCAGGAAACCCCTCCGGAAGAGATAAAAGCAACAGGTGAAGTAGCCCTTGGAGGAGAGGAGGAGAAGGAAGAAGTTATTCTTCTTGAGAGGATTCACTTTGATTTTGATGACTATTCATTAAGGGATGACGCAAAGGAGATTTTGAGGAAACATGCACAGTGGTTAAAAGAGCATCCATCTGTGAAACTCGTGATCGAAGGACACTGCGATGAAAGGGGGACATCAGAATATAACCTCGCCCTCGGTCAGAAAAGGGCTGAGAGCGCCAAGGCATTTCTCGTGGAACTTGGAATTGACCCTTCAAGGATTGAAACAGTGAGCTTTGGCGAGGAAATTCCTCTTGACCCCGGGCACAATGAGGAGGCATGGGCTAAAAACAGAAGGGCAGAATTTGTGATAAAAAAATAACTTTTATTTTTTTAAATACACTTCTATTTTTTGATTCAAACCCTCTTCGCCGTCGTAGAATATTGAAAGAACCGGGACACCGAATTTTCTTTCTATTTCAAAAAATATTGATGAAGCGATGTTTCCGGGCATGCATGTGAAGGGTGATACATTAATTATGAGACTGCATCCATCCCTTTCTATAAATTTTATCGCCCTTCCTATGGTAATGAATGCCTCTGTAGTATGTTCTTTGGGAAGAAATCTTATGGCTGACTCTACCATTTCATGAATTTCTGGTTCCTTCCTGTCCCACAAAAATTCCTCAACTATTTCGTAGGCTTTTTCTTCAATTCCTTTTAAAAATCTGTTCTTCAACCTGTTTTTCAAAACCTCAAGGTAATTCCGGTTTTCTTTTGATTTCCAGATGTGATTGAAAGAGGTAAAAAATATCCACTCAGAGATTGTAGCAAGCCACATCTCACCTCCGAATTTTTCAATTGATTCAAGAAGGTAATCGTTGCTGAAGGGATTACATCTTACAAATATCTCTCCCACCACTCCCACAAGAGGAACTTTTTTGTTCATATCCAGATTTATCCCTCTGAACTTCGTTCGCACATATTCAAGAAACCCGTAGAGGTCCGCGCCCTTCTCAAATACCTCAATTCCCTTCTTTATACAATCTTCAATCATAGATTCAACCATTCCGCTTTTGTCCCTTGGTTTAAATTTGCACCTCATCTTGAAAACTATGTCCCCCGCTATAATTGCTTTCCAGAGGTCTTTTCTCATAGAGTCAGGAAGTCCGAGATATGCGTTTGCAGCAGAAGGAGTAATTATGCTGATACCATTGAATCCAATCCTTTCAAGGAGTGCCTTCTGCATTGTTGCATACTGACCGAACCTGCACGGACCATCTGAGGTTGGCATAAAAAGTGCAAGTTTGCGCTGGTCATATCCCTTTTCATTTATATATTCCAGCAGATTTCCGAATGTGACTGCCATGGGAAGGCATTCGCTTCCCCTTGTGATTTTTCTTCCCATTTCAAAACCCGTTCTTCTCTCCGGCGGAAGTGTTTCTGCATCGTATCCGTACTTTCTGAATACAGCAGCAAAGAAATGATTTCCTACTGGGTGCATATTCGGGATAAGGATTTTTTTTCCATCTATTTCTGATTCCTTCTTTATATAAAATTTCGTCTCCTGTGAAGGTTTTCTCCTACTTATGAGGTCAACGAAAGCTTCTATTCTTGTTAGAAATCCTGTTTCAGAACTGTGCTCATCTATTTCCAGAATTAGATGTGGGTTCTTTTCACATAACATCTCTATGTATCCTATTATGAAGGAATCCGGACCGCATGAGAAGTTTGAAATAACCATTGGATAAAATCCATTTTTTAATGCCTGAACTGTCGCATTTATCATGTTCTGCCCGTTCCACCAGAACATGTTTTCAAATCCTTCCGGAATTTCATCTTCTGAAAACTTCATAAGTTCAGATGGAATAACATTTACTCCGTAGGTGGCAAGGAGAAACGGAATCCTAAGGGAAAGTCTCTTGTCATAGATGGTATAATTTCTTCCTATCACGCAAACCGTGGGAGTTTTTTCATCTTTCATTTCCTCAATCAGCCTTTTCCCAAGTTCTTCACATTCCTTCAAATACTCCCTGTAATGTTCAACTGCATTGCTGTAAGCCTTTTTCACTTCTCCGCATGAGACCCCTTCTTTCGAAAAGACCTCAAAGAATTTGTTCAGGTTTATCCTTTCAGGAACGGAGAGGTCAAGAACAGGAGAAAGAACCTCTACATTCAGACCTTTTTCCCTTTTTATTGAATTGAATATGCCTGCAAATCCCTGACAGTAAGGGCAGAAGTGAGTATTTGAAAACCTTTTTCTCGGAAAATTCCTTATGGTATAGGGAATAAAAATTTTTTTAACTCCTCTTTCAACAAGTTTAATGACATGCCCTATTCCAGCCTTCACGGGAAGACAAAAATCTGATGTGCTTATAATGTCTCCTTTTTTTATCACATCATCGGTCGTGTCCCCCGAAAAAACCACCCTGTAACCGAGTTCGTTCAAAAATTTCACATAAAATGGCATGAGGATTTGGGTTGAAAGGGAAAGGGGAACGCCGATTTCTTCCCGAAAATTTACGCTTTGCTTTATAAAACCTGAAAGTAGTTTGCTTCTCTCCTCAAAGGCTCTATAAAATTTCAGTTCTCTTTTCTTGGTTTCACCCGGTTCCCTTCCACACATGTAACCCCAGGAGGCTTCTTCATTTCCTGATTTTATGTGTGTGATTTTGCAGTGATTTGAGCATATAGAACATTCTTCCGTTCTCTTTTCTATTTTTGCTGTCAAAAAAGAATGAACATCAATTTTTTTTCTAATCCTGCTCCTCCTCATGCATTCAAGAGCGACGCCAAGAGCTCCGTTTATGTGGCAGAAATCAGTTGTCAATATCTTTTTTGAAAGTATTGTTTCAAATGCAGCTACCAGTCCCTTGTTTCTTGCGGTTGCTCCCTGAAAAAATATGAAATCTCCGGTTATTGGTCTTTTTCCAACAACCCTTGAAAGATAATTCAGAGCAACCGAATATATGACACCCGCCATTACTTCCTTTTTGCTAAATCCTCTTTTCAAAAGCTCAAGTGCATCCTGTTCCATAAAGACAGTGCACCTTTCAGAAGTATATGGAGGTTCTACACCGATAACCATCTCTCCAACATCCTGAATTCTAAATCCGAGAAGTTCCGCAAGCTCTTCAATGAAAGAACCTGTTCCTGCTGCACAGACATAGTTCATGTTTATGTGGTCCGGAACCCCATTTTTGAGATGCATGTATTTTGAATCCTGACCTCCTATTTCAAATATGGTTTCAACTCCATCACATTGAAACTTTGCTCCTTCTGTATGGGCTGTGATTTCGTTCAATATTAGATCAGCCTTAAGGAGAGTGCCTATCAATTTCCTTCCAGAACCTGTAGTTCCAATTCCAAGCAGTTCAGTTTTTCTCAGATAATTATCAACCTTTCTTTTGGCTTCAAAAAGAAATTTTGTTGCAGAAATCGGGTCTCCCTTTGTCTTTCTGTAAAGATGAAAGACCACATCACTATCTTCTGAAATTGCACAGAGCTTAGTGCTTGTTGAACCTATGTCAATTCCAAGGTAGATTCCTCCTTCATACCCTTCCTTTAAAATCACTACTTCCGTTCCGTTTTCATCGGTAAAGGAAACCTTTCCATCGTGTTCATTTATTGAAGATGTTTTTATGAGGAGGTCGGTTCTTCTTTTTTCCCTTTCTTCCCTTTCTTCTTTTAATTCTTCGCTCAAGAAATTCAGATTACCTTCGGTTCCAAAAAAGGAAGCGCCAATTGCAGGAATGAAAGGAGAGAGTTCTGAAATGAAGAGATTCTGTATGAATTCCTTGAGCCATCTTACAAAAAGTGGATTCCTTGAAAGTCCTCCTGTTAGAAGGGTTTTTCCCTGAAGTTCAACCCCTTTAAGAAGTGTGGAGATCAGGGTTTCTGCAACTCCTTTGCACAATCCGTGCCAGAGTTCCTCTACAGAATATCCTTCTTGCTGGCGATGGATGATATCGGTTTTTGCAAAAACCGCACATCTTGTTGCTATTGATGGTGGAAAAGAGTTGAATGCTCTTTTTCCCATTTCTTCTGGAGATATATCAAGCCTCACTGCCTGGTGTTCAAGAAAGGCACCTGTTCCTGCTGCACACTGAGAATTTGTCTTGAAACTTGAAATTTCTCCCTTCTCGTTAAGAATGATCAGTGTTGCGCTGCATCCTCCCGCATCAATAATATTTTTCACATCAGGCATAATAAATTTACTTCCTTCTATCAGAACTTTTACGGGATGTATGAGTTTCAATTTTTCAAATGCTTTGCCCTGAAGTCTTCCGGTTATTCCAAGCGTTCGGATTTTAAATTTTAGAAGGCTTTTTTCGAGATTTGAAATCGCCTCCGCAATTTCTCCTCTGTGAGGAATTTCTCCTCTTTCAACGAGATGTAAGTCGTTCAAAATCACATACTTGACAGAAATGCTTCCAATGTCTATTCCAGCCCGCATACTGCCATATTATACATTTTAATTAAAAATGTCAAGAAAAATTTTGATGGAGGGTAAACGGACAAACCCGTTCTTTCACCCACCTGAAATTTATTGTAAAATTGAAAATATGAAGTTCATAGATGAGGCGAAAATTTATGTGAAGGCAGGAGATGGTGGGAATGGATGTGTGAGTTTCAGAAGGGAGAAATATGTGCCGAAGGGAGGACCGGATGGCGGTGATGGAGGAAAAGGAGGAGATGTTTATCTCAGGGCAAATTCATCTCTGAGAACGCTTTTAAAGTTTCATTACAATCAGCATTTTAAAGCGGAAAGGGGAGCACACGGAAAGGGGAAGTGTATGACTGGCAGAGATGGAAAACCGTTGATTATAGATGTAGCTGTTGGAACACTCGTTTATGATTTAAATACCATGGAACTCATTGCAGACCTTGATGAAGATAAAAAGATGGTGCTTGTTGCAAAAGGTGGAAGGGGGGGAAGGGGAAATGCCAGATTTGCGACACCAACGAGAAGGGCTCCCCTTATTGCTGAGAAAGGAAAGAAGGGTGAGGAAAGGTGGCTGAAACTTGAATTAAAACTTCTCGCAGATGTGGGAATAATAGGATTTCCAAATGTTGGAAAGTCCACCCTAATATCAAGGATATCAAGGGCAAGACCGAAAATTGCTGATTATCCGTTCACAACCCTTGTTCCAAATCTCGGTGTTGTGGAATTTTATGACAAAACATTTGTTGTAGCGGACATGCCCGGACTTATAGAAGGAGCCCATAAAGGAGCAGGTCTCGGGACGAGATTTTTGAGACACATTGAAAGAACAAAGATTCTGGTTCATTTAATTGATCCTTCGGAAGCCAGTTCCGTAGAATCAGTGGTACATCTTTATGAGGTGCTCAGAAAAGAACTTGAAGGATATAAAAAAGAACTTCTGAACAAAAAGGAGATTGTGGCAATAAACAAAATTGACCTTACCCATGTGAGGGAGGAAATTGATGAGATAAAAAAAAATTTTCTTGCAATGGGTATACAACCGGTCTTTATTTCTGCCTTCACGGGCGAGAACATAAATGAACTCCTTCAGAGAATGCATGATGCCCTTTTTAAGGATGAAGGTAAAAATATTTAAAGCAAGAATTTCATATTCAGGAAAGGACTTTTACGGATGGCAGATTCAGCCCGGAAGAAGAACTGTTCAGGGAGTACTTCTTGAGGCACTTTCAAAACTTTTTAAGGGAAAGGTTTCCGTTATTTCGGCTGGAAGAACTGACACAGGCGTTCACGCTTTGAATCAGGTAATAAGGATCAAAGGGGAGACTTCCCTTGAGTCCTCAACTTTAAAAAGGGCTCTGAACAGCATCCTTCCTCCTGACATAAGGGTTCTGGATGTTGAAATTGTTGATAAAGACTTTCACCCTCTGAGGACAAGGGGGAAGGTCTACGGATATTTAATCTATAAAGGAGAGGTGCTTTCTCCTTTTTTATCGCCGTATTTTTATCACATAAAAAGCGATCTGGATTATGAATGCCTTTCAAGATGTGCAGAAATTTTGAAAGGAACGCACGATTTTTCAGCATTCCGAAATACTGGAAGCAATGTGAAGACCACAGAAAGAAATGTTTTTATTTCTGAGTGGTTGAAAGAAGGAGATTTTCTTTTTTATGTCATAGGAGCGGATGGATTTTTGAAGCAGATGGTAAGGATTATTGTCGGAACAATGCTTGATCTGGCAAGGGGAAAAATGAATATGGAGACTTTTGAGAAGCTTTTAAAGGGAGAAAGGAGGGAAAAGGCAGGGAAAACTGCGCTTCCTCACTTTCTTTTTCTCATAAAGGTCTTTTATGACGAAGACCCGCTTGAATGGTGGAATGAAGAAAGGAATAAACTCAGAGCATTTCTAAAAATTTTGAACGAACTCTTTTAACTACCAGAATACAACCTGGTTGAGGACTTCTTTTTCCTTAATGTATTTTTCAAACTCCTTCTTTTCCTCATCAGAAATGGTTTCAACTTCTGTTCGGACATTTCCGTTTTCGTCCTTCCTGTATTTCCATCTTTTTATTTTTCCGGGAACAAGAGCGTATCTGCACGCTCCAATTCCGCAGCAGGCAGAATCCACTATTGCATGGCCAATTATAACAAGAATCTCATCATTTTTAAATTTTATTCTTTTTTCCTCTTCCACCTCATAGAATCCGGAAATGAACCTTATTTCTTTTCCGATATCTATGTGTGTGTAGTCCTTCAGCATTTTTCCTTTCTTGCTATATCCTCTCCTGCAAGCATTCCACTGATAGCAGCCTGAACAAGCCCTCTTGAAACACCGGCACCATCTCCTACCACATAGAGGTTTTTTATATCTGTTTCCATCGTTTCTTTCAGTTTTATTCTATTTGAATAGAATTTTACCTCAACTCCGTAAAGGAGGGTATTTGGTGAAGAGATGCCGGGAATTATCTCTTCCATTGCTGAAATTGTTTCTTTTATGTCGTGGAGGATCCTGTATGGAAGAACGAAACTCAAATCACCCGGTGTGGCTGATTCGAGGGATGGCTGAAACAGATTTTTCTTTATCCTTTCAGGATTTGAACGTCTTCCTGCAAGAAGGTCTCCATATCTCTGCACAATCACAGTACCTCCAAGGATGTTTGCAAGAGATGCGATATATTTTCCGTAGGAAATCGGGTCTTTGAATGGATGGGTAAAGGTTGTTGAGGCGAGAAGGGCAAAGTTTGTGAGCTCTGTTTTTCTGTTCTTAAAACTGTGTCCGTTCACTGTTATCAATCCTTCTGTTTTCTCAAGAACAACCTCTCCGTGGGGATTCATACAGAATGTTCTAACTTTGTCATTAAATGTAGGAGTAAAATAAATAAGTTTTGCTTCATAAACAATATCTGTTATTTCTTCCATAATAACCGCTGGCACTTCCACCCTTACGCCTATGTCCACAGGAGAGGGGATGGATTCAATTCCGTGCTTCAAACATTCTTTCATGAGCCACTCACTTCCAACCCTTCCAGGAGCAAGAATCACATACCTTCCGTAAACTTTTTTTCCGTTTACAACAACTCCTTTAACTTCACCGTTCTCAACAAGCAAACTCTCCACAGGTGAATTTGGATAGAACTCGCACCAGTTATTGGCGTCTTCCCTTATTTTCCAGAGAATTTCCCTTGCCAGTTCAGTGCCAAGATGTTTGAGGACCATAGGAATGTATATCATTCTTGCTATAGTTGCTTTTCTTTTAAGCCATTCATTTTTTTGAGGATTTCCACCGTAGGTTTCCAATGGAGCTCCATAATTTACCAGCGTTTTATCAACATCCTCAATCATTTCCTTCAATTTATTATATGAAATGTACTCAGTTAGATTTCCTCCTGCTTCTGGAGAAAGAATGAGCTTTCCGTCACTGAAAGCACCTGCACCTCCCCATCCCTTGAGAACCTCATCCTTTCCCCTTTCATTTATGTCCTTTCCTGCTTCAAATAACGCAATATCATTTATTCCCATTTCTTTAAGTTTCTTTACAGCTAAGATTCCAGAAGGACCCGCTCCAACTACTATTACTCGGTATTTCTCCATTTGAGGTATGGAAATTTTTCCTCTTCGGAGAGGGTGGGATTCGAACCCACGAGCCCCTTTTGGGGGCTACACGGTTTCCAGCCGTGTTCCTTAAGCCACTCGGACACCTCTCCTTTATTAATAATTTTACTCTTTTAAGGATTTTTGGCAACCCTGTAATCATTCCCTTAAGAAATTATGAAAAACGATTTTAACCCTTCCTCTTCCTTATGTACTCTGCGTAAGAATACATCTTCGCAGCTACCCTCGCAGCCCTTTCCGGGGTAGGATAAACAAAAATTCCATTTTCTATCAAAATTTTTATGGTTTCGTTTCTGTAGAAATCCTCAGCAAACATTGAGTCAGAAGCAGCTATTATTGGTTTTTTGATCCTTTCTTTTAGTTCAAGAAGATAGAGTGCTTCATCTATTCCCCTCTCTCTCACAATATTTTTTATATGCTCTCTCACCTCGGGATCTATAAGTTTTGAAGCCTCCATTTTGAAAACCCCTGAATAACCATATCCTATCCCGAGGGTCATCAATATATCTACTGAAGGTTCTGAAATTACAAGTTCTGCTACTCTTTGATAAATTCCTTCCCTTTTTTCTGCAACAAGGTCAACGGGATTGTTCCTGCTCCAGTAATATGGGAGAATTTTGTTGAGTTCCTCCATTAAAGAAGGAGAAAATTTTGCAAGTTCAAGCCCTTCCTGAGACAGAGCATCAGAAAGGAGCACAGCCCAGCCTCCTCCTGCACTTATTGCTCCAACCCTTTTTCCTTTTGGAAGCGATTGATACAGAAAACCAAAAGCAAGGTCTCCCATTTCTTCTGGATTTTCAGCAAGAATTCCTCCTGCCTGTTTAACTGCTGATTTAAATACCTCATAGGTACCTGCTATTGCACCTGTATGAGATTCAGCCGCCCTTTTTCCTTCAGCTGTTTTAGCACCTTTGAGAATTATAACAGGTTTCTTTAAAGAAAGGCTTTTGAGTTTTTCAAAAAATCTCCTTCCATCATCAATTCCTTCTACATAGGAAAGAACAACATCGGTATCAGGGTCATCTTCAAAATACTCGTAGTAATCCTCCGTTTTGAGCATAGCTTCGTTTCCGCTCGAAATAAACTTTCCAAAACCCATTCCATATCTTTCCGCCCACTTAATCATTGTGTTTCCCATATTTCCGCTCTGGGAAACAAGTGATACCCTTGCAGGCTTTATGTGGAAATAGGACATGGTGGCACTGAGATTTATAAATGCATTAAAAATTCCCTGCCCATTTGGTCCCGCTATCGGTATACCCTTTTCTCTTCCAAAATCTGCCATTTTGTTTTCAAGTTCCACATATTCTTTACCCGATTCGCTGAACCCCGATGAGATCACCATGATTGACTTTACTCCCTTTTCTGCGCAGTCTTTAAGTGCATCAAAAACCTTTTCCCTAGGAATAGTAATCACGGCGAGGTGAATTCCATCGGGAATATCCTGAATTCTTCTGTAGCATTTCATTCCGAAAATAGAATCTGTATTTGGATTAACGGGATAAACTTTTCCTCTGTAGCCACCTGCTAATATGTTGTCAAGGATTATAAATCCCCATTTCCCCGGATTCGTGCTTGCTCCTATTACAGCAATTGATTCAGGATAAAGAAGAAATCTAATTTTTTCCTTCATCCCTCAAAACCACGAGAGCATCAACGATGTAAATTTCATTCTCCCAGGGTATTATTGGATTCAAGTCAACCTCAACGATTCTTTCATCTTTGAACGGAGCCTCTGAAAGCCTGATGAGGAGGGAAATCAATTTTTCTTTATTTACTGGTTTTTCTCCTCTGAAAGCATCCAGGAGTTTTGCACTCCGGAGTTCTGAAATCATTTCTTCTGCATCAACCTTTTCAATGGGTGCAATTCTGAAACTTACATCTTTTAAAATTTCTGTAAAAATTCCACCGAGCCCGAACATAATAACAGGACCAAACTGTGGGTCCCTTACAATACCTGCTATAAACTCCCTTTTTCCTGGTATGAACCTCTGAAGGAGCATTCCCTCAATTTTTTCTCCAGAACCAACTATTTCTCTATATGCTCTTATAAGTTCATTCTCATTCATAATTTTTACCTTGACAAGTCCTTTTTCTGTTTTGTGAGCAATTCCCTCTCCTGTTCCTTTTAAAACCACAGGATAACCGAGTTTTTCTGCACCTTTCAAACATTCCTCTTCTGTTTTTACAAATAACTCCTCTGGAATTTCAATTCCTAAATTTCTCAAAAGCTCCTTTGATCTGTATTCTGAAAGTGCAATTGTCTTCATGTTTCTTCTTTTACCACTTTAGACGCATTGTGTCAATTATTCATAAAAACTCTGTCCTCAAAAAGCATAATGTGGTTTAATTTCGATTCTCAAATGTTCCCGGGTTGATAAACATTATATTAAAACTTTGTGGTTCCAATTTAACAGGATGAAACCACTTGATAAAGAATTAATTAATGTGATATTATTTTAAAAAATTTTTGGAGGTAGGAGAAATGGGGCGCGAAACAATAGAAGTAACGGTAAAGGTTGAAGGGATAATCCTTGGTAGAAAAATCAAAGAAAGGTTTAATGTGTGTATGAAGAAGGATGGAACCGTCAAGGATTTGCTGAAGGCTCTTGACAGATGCAACCGGCTCGGAAAGAGATTTTTCAGAGACCTTCCCACCCTGATAGATATACCTGAGCTGGAAGTAAATGGAGAAAAGTTGAGCCTTATCAATGACCTGAAAAAGAGATTGAAAAATGGAGACATGGTATACATTTATACAAATTCAAAATGCCATTAAAAAACGGACTATTTATTTTAAAAGATGGGGGTTCAGAGGGAAAAAACTGGTGTGTAATTGTCCATGGACTGGGCGAACATTGTGGAAGATACGAAAAAATTTCAAAAAAATTATTGGAGAATAATTTTGGCCTTATAAGGTTTGACCTGAGAGGACATGGAAGGTCATGGGGAAAAAGGGGAGATATAAGTTCCTTTGATGATTATGTTGAAGATATAGAAAAAGCCACCTCAGAGCTCAAAGAAAAATTTCATCTCATAGGACACAGTCTCGGCGGTCTCATCGTTCTTTATTATGGAATAAAGAAGCCCGAAAGACTCAAATCACTTGTGGTGAGTGCTCCGCTTCTCGGGCTGAAAATTAAGCCGCCTAAATTTAAACTCCTTCTTGGAAAAGTTCTGTTAAGAATTGCACCACGGGTTTCTATGTCCAATGAGATAGACCCCAGGAAACTATCGCACGATGAAAGTGTTGTAGAAGCATACATCAATGACCCCCTCGTTCACAGAAAAATTACAGTAAGATGGTTTTTTCAAACAATGAAAGCGATGAATTATGTTAACCTTCACCCAGAAGGTATAAAAGTTCCTGTACTTTTCCTTCACGGTTCCTCCGATGAACTTACAGACCCGGAAGCCACTAAAAATTTTTACGAAAAAATATCGGTTGAGAAAAAACTCTGTATATATGGTGGATACTATCATGAACCATTTAACGAACTTGACAACGAAAAGGTATTTGACGAAGTTATAAGATGGCTCAGAAAATTTTCATAACAGGGAAGAAAATCCTTTCTGTTTTTTGCTTTATGCTCTCTGATTTTATCTCCTTTTTCCTCCTTTATATACTTGCGGTGAATATAAAAAATTGGGGAAGATTTTTTTCCCCTCATTTATTAGAAACTCGTTTTTCAGGGGAATTTCTACTTTTCTTTTTTATATGGTTTGTTGAGTTCCTTCTCTCAGGACTTTATACGAAGAGAAGGACGATTTCTGAAGAGGCAAGGTCAATAATGCTTGCCCATGTTCGCTCATCAATAATACTTCTTGCCATTTCCTATCTTTTAAAAATTCTCCATATATCAAGAGGAATTGTGCTTATCCTTCTCATTCTCGGAGGTCCCTTTTTCCTCGCAGGAAGGATTTTTGTGAAATTTCTTCTCTACAGGATGGGAATATGGGGAAAGGAGGTTGTGTTTATAGGCTTAAAACCCGTTTCTGAATCCCTTATTAAAAAAATTGGTAATAACTTCTTTCTCGGCTACCGTTCTCCTTCCTTCGTAAAAATAGAAAATCCAGTTTCTTCCGAAAAAATATTCCAGAAGTTTCATGATAAAAAGAACTTTGACATAATCATAGACTCTTCAGGAATTAAGAAAGAATACATTGTTAAGCTTGTTGAAACCCTTGGAAATTTTGGAGATTCAATTATGCTACTTCCTGATACCTCGGGAGTAGCCATCACAGGACAACCCATTGTAGCGGGTGATACCTTTCTTTTAACCGTTAATTTAAACCTTGCGAAGCCGTGGAATATCTACATAAAAAATGCAATGGAATTGTTTTTGACCATAATAATACTTTTCATCATTTCTCCAGTTCTTTTCGTGATCACCCTCCTCATTTTACTTTTTGATGGAAAACCCGTAATTTTTAGCCAGGAAAGGCTCGGCAAAAACGGAAGGAGTTTCAATTTATACAAATTCAGAACCATGTTTCCTGATGCGAATGAGAAACTCAATGACTATCTGGAGAAAAACAATTCCGCAAAGGAAGAATGGGAAAAATTTATGAAACTCAAGGGATTTGACCCGAGGGTTACAAAAATTGGGAAATTTTTGAGAAAATGGAGTCTTGACGAACTTCCCCAGATTTTTAATGTTCTGAAAGGAGATATGAGTTTGATAGGTCCGAGACCATATCTTCCGAGGGAAATGGAGAGGATGGGAATGTATAAAGATGTAATTTTAAGGGTTAAGCCCGGTATAACTGGACTGTGGCAGGTTTCAGGCAGAAACTCTCTGGAATTTGAGGACAGATTAAAACTTGATGAGTTCTATGTGAGGAACTGGTCTTTGTGGCTTGACCTTATTATTCTTTTTAAGACCCCTTTTGTAGTTTTAAGAAGTAAGGGAGCTTATTGAGGAAATGTAAAATGATAACTATTCGGAGAATTAGGAATTGAGAGTTAGTGGTTGGGAATTAAAAAAAGTAGGTACCCAAAAGCGTATTCACCAGGTCTAACCTTCTGCCCGGTTCCTAACTTTTGCATTGCGAGATAGCGTTTCTTGTTCTATTAAAGAGCCAAGAAATTCTTTCAAGTATTCCTCCGGTTGGACAGAGAAAGATGCACCAGAACCTTTTTATAAAAATTGAAAGAAGGATTCCTGATATGGCAAATAGCCACATTGTGAGAGAACCTTTGAGTGAAAAGAGCCAGTGGAATGGTTCAAAGTAAAGGAAGATGGAAGAGCCTGTGATGAGAAAAAGAAAAAGCAGAGTAATTCCGATAAATTCCCTCAAGAAACTCGCAAAACGGGCTGAAGACGGCGATTCTATTTTTTTCTTCTTTCCAATCATTCCTGCAATCTCAACGATGGTTCCGTAGGGACATATACATCTGCAGTAAAGTGGTTTTTTCATAAAAGAACTTACAATTACAAAGATGTATATGAGGAAAAGGGAAAGGTTTGAAGTTGAAGGGAAGTTTAAGACAACAATTTTTGAAATATCCGCAAGGGAAAATGATGAATTCATGTAGAAACCTATGAGAATTATTCCACCTATTGAGGAGAGGATGGTAAAAAACTTTTTTCTTTTTTTAACGCCGATGAAACCCGAGAGAAAAATTAGAAAAAGGAGAAATGAAAGGACAAGTTCTTTTTTTGAAGTTTCCTCTTCAAGATGGGGGTGAATGTTCAATTCCTCTTTTGCAATTCTTACAGCTCCGCCTATAATATCCTTCAAAAGAGCCCTTGATGAAATTGTGGCTCCCGAAACTATAGTCAAACCCTTATAACCATCCTCAATCCTGTGCCCCTTTATGTCCCGAAAAAATCCAGCTTCTTCTAAGGCACTGAAGTAGAAAGGAGTTTCGTTGTGCTTTAGAATTTCAATCCCTGTTATTGTTCCTGATTTATCAATACCCACAACTGCTGATATTTCACCTCCATATCCCTTTACCCTCGGGGACATTGATGATGTGAGAAATGCATATCCACATATATTCCCTTTTGAATCAATCCCCTTCCAGTAATTTTTTGATTTTTCGAAATTTGAAGCACACGGAAGAACAGCAAGAAGGTTTTCTGTGGAAGGGTCAACCCTTTCTGTTTTTTTGAAGAAGAAAAAGAAAATAATTGAGGATAAGAGAAATAGGTATGTAAGAATAAGAAGAAACCTCAATTTTTTCCTCCTTTAAGATATTTATAAACTTCTATAATGTAGTCAATAAAAACCCATCATAGTAAAATTAAATAAGGTGCGCTCTTTCTTTGTTGTAGGAGAAATCCATTTTTAAAGCCTTGAAAATCAATTCTTCCTACAAATCTTTTGTTCCTTTCACAATCAGCAAGTTTAAGAAATACTGCCCATCATATAATAGGTTTCAATTAACTTCTGGATGTCTTTTCGTGGGTCTTGAGTAAAAAATACTTGACATTTTAAAAAAATGGATATATATTTTCACTCATGAAAAGAGGATTTAAAAAGTAGAGATGAAAAAGGCTGGAGAAGATCCTTTAAGTAGTATTAAATCAAAAAAAGAAAAGGGGGTTAAATAAAATGAAAGTAGTGAGTGAAGAGTCTTTAAAAAGAAAAAAACTACCAAATGGAGTAAGAACACTTGGACCTGTTCAACACTTAGAAGAACATGTTCCAAGAGATTGGTGGAGAAGGCTCTTTAACTCTTTTTATCTCAAAACAGATGGCGATGTGGTGGAAGACAGAGAAATCACTGCGAGGGAAGTAGATACAATACTTTCAATTCTAAAAATTTCTCCTGAAGACAGAATCCTGGACCTCTGCTGTGGACATGGAAGGCATTCTTTAGAACTTGCAAGAAGAGAAATACAGAACATTGATGGCCTTGACCGTTCCCACTATCTTATCCAGAAAGCAAAAATAAATGCAAAAAAGGATGGATTAAACATAAGGTTTCGCGAGGGAGATGCCAGGAAACTTCCATATCCACCCGACACATTTGATGCTGTGCTTATTCTTGGCAACAGTTTTGGATATTTTGATAGCCTTAACGAAGACCTAAAAGTGTTGAAAGAAGTTTTAAAGGTTTTAAAACCATGGGGAAAACTTCTCATAGATGTTTCTGATGGTGAGTATTTGAAAGAACACTTTCAGCCAAGATCGTGGGAATGGATAGACAAAAAACATTTTGTGTGTAGAGAACGCTCACTCTCCATTGATGGAGAAAGGCTTATTTCAAGGGAAATCATATCCCATGTGGAAAAGGGAGTAATTGTAGACCAGTTTTATGCTGAGAGACTTTACACAAAAGAAAAATTGAAAGGACTGCTTCAAACGGTTGGATTTGCCGAGATTCAATTTCACGGTACACTCTTCCCAGACTCAAAAAGGAATCAGGACCTCGGCATGATGAAGAGAAGAATAATTGTTACTGCCATTGCAAGAAAAAACTGGACGCCTGTAAAAATAAAGAAGAAGGTAGCAAAAGAAGTTGTTGTTCTTCTGGGAGACCCTTCAAAACCAGACCCGTTGAAGCCGAAAGGAATCTTTGACGACGACGACCTTTACACAATTGACCAGTTAAAAGAAGCATTAAGGGATATAGAGCAGAAAGGTTACTACAGATTCACCTATCTTACAAATCACGATACCCTCATCCAGGAACTCCTTAAACTCAAAGAAAAGGGTAAGGTTGATTTCATATTAAATCTCTGCGACGAGGGCTATCTTAACAACCCGAGAAAGGAACTTCACATTCCTGCACTCCTTGGAGTTTTGAAAATACCTTATACCGGTGCAAAACCCCATTGCCTTGCTCATTGTTATGACAAATCCCTTATCAGAGGAATTGCGAGGGAAATGGGAATCCCTGTGCCAAGGGCTGTGGTGATAAAACCTGAAGATACGACATTTCAAATTCCCTTTGAATTTCCCGTAATTGTGAAACCCAACTTTGGGGATTCAAGTTTTGGAATAACGCAGAGGAGTGTAGCAAAGAATCATGAAGAACTCCTCAACGCGGTCTCTGAAATAAGAGAAAAGTTTGGATATGAAAAGCCAATTCTCGTTGAAGAATTTTTGACAGGAAAGGATTTGAGCGTGGGAATAATAGGTAATCCACCCGATTCCTATACAATTCTTCCAATAATAGAAGAAGATTATTATTCTCTTCCTCCGGAACTTCCAAAGATATGTGGTTATGAAGCAAAATGGCTACCTGATTCGCCATATGGAAAGGTTGATTCCATCCCGGCGGTTCTTCCAGAGGAAACTGAAAAAATTATAATAGAATGTTCCTTGAAACTCTTTGAAAGACTTGAATGCAGGGATTACGCTCGTTTTGACTGGAGATTGAATTCAAAAGGAGAACCGAGACTTCTTGAGGTCAACCCCAATCCTGGCTGGTGCTGGGACGGGCACTTAGCAAAAATGGCAAAAATTGCCGGAATCTCATATTCAAGAATGCTTGAAATGATCCTTCAGGCTGCAGAACAGAGAATGCATTTCTCAAAGGATGAAATAAACCTTTAAGGGTTAAAATCTAAATTAAAACATATTCAATGCCTTCTCAAGGAAAAGAAAAGGTTTTCCCCAGAAGAGGCCGAGAAAAACTACTGAAATAGCACATATAATAAGGAGAAGAGATTCAAGGAATGAAAGCTTGAACTCCTGATAGGATGCAGGTGTTTCAAGAAACATCTTTTTTACTATCAAGGCATAGTAATAAAGGGATATCACACTGTTTAAAATACCTATTATCACAAGAACAAACATCTTTTCCTTTACTGCAGAAGCAAAGATAAGAAGCTTTCCCACAAATCCTCCAAGAGGCGGAATTCCAACGAGTGAGAAAAGGAAAATTGTTGTTGTGACCCCGAAAACCGGAGATATCCATCCAATACCCCTGTAGCTTTCTATCTCATCCTTCATGCCTCTTGATGTAAGATATGAAATGGAAGCAAATGCTCCGAAGTTCATGAAAAGGTAAACCAGTGCATAAAATAAAATCGCGTGAATTCCTAACCTCGTCATTGCTGAAAGGCCGATGAGCATATATCCCGCATGCGCTATGCTTGAATAGGCAAGCATTCTCTTTACGCTCTTCTGATTGAGTGCTGCGAGATTTCCGACTGTCATTGTTATTGCTGAAATGAAGGCAATGTATTGTGGTATCTGCCCCCATAGTTTATCATCCCACAGTTC
>JBBIVP010000007.1:0-26246 GCA_037439705.1 bacterium | reverse complement strand
TTTTTTCTCTTTAGAGTAAGGGATGGTTGCCCTTATTTCAATTATTTTGAGGAAATAATCCCTTTTCATAGAGATTATTTTTGAGGAACGCCGATGTGAAAGATGTGGAGTGTGGCTGGCTGATAAGACCCGCACATTGTGTGAAAGGTGCGCCCGGATGGAACCGAAACTTCCTGATCTTGATGGATATTGCATTTATTGCTTCCTGGAGGATGAGAGGCTTGTTCCCGCAGTAGAAGGTACTGACTGCTGTGAAGAACATCTTGCCCTCGCAGAATCCCGAGAAAGAGTAAAATCTAATAAAATTTACTGTTCATAAAAATCGGGTAGAAGAAAATTAAATTTTGAACTTCCCTTTTTTTCTGTTAGAATAAAAATCGGAGGATTTGAAAGATGAAGGTCCTGAGCGTTAAAGAGATGAGAGCCCTTGATAAAAAAACCATTGAAGAACTCGGTCTGTCGGGACTCATCCTCATGGAAAATGCGGGGAGGATGACCGCCCAAAAAATAATAGAGCATTTTGAAGAAAAAATCCGCAATGGAGAAATTGTTGTGGTTGCCGGAAAGGGAAACAATGGCGGGGACGGATTTTGTAGTTGCCCGCCACCTCCACAACATGGGAAAAAAAGTAAAAGTCATTTTGATTCCTAAAAGAAATGAGGTCATCGGCGATGCGGATGTGAATCTCAAAATTCTGGAGAAACTCGGCTTTGAAATTATATATGCGGATGGAAATTATGATGTTATTGAGAAACAATTGATAGGGAACAAAAACATAAAACTCATCGTAGATGCAATTTTCGGGACAGGGCTTGATTCAGAGGTTCAGGGAATTTACAGGGATGTGATAGAGCTCATTAATTCTTTAAACCTAATAAGGGTATCCGTTGACATTCCCTCAGGGCTTTCAGGAGATAAAGGCGTTCCACTTGGAATATGCGTGCATGCCCATTTGACAGTTACATTTGGTCTTCCGAAGATGGGACTCCTCACCTATCCGGGAAGGCAGTTCGTCGGAATTCTTGAGATTGTGGACATAGGATTTCCAAAAGAATTCATTGAAGAGATAGAACCATCGGGTTATCTTCTTGATGAAGAATTCATCCGCTCAATTTTAAAACCGAGGGAAAAGAATACTCATAAAGGAACCTTCGGACACCTCCTTGCTATCTGTGGTTCAATCGGAAAAACAGGCGCTGCATGCCTCACTGCATTGGGAGGAATAAGGTCAGGAGCAGGACTTGTTACAATTGCGGTACCTGAATCAATTGCAGGATTTGTTGATTCAAGGGTTCTTGAAAGCCTCACATTTCCTCTGAAGGATAAAGACGGATTTATTTCAATGGACATTCCTACAATTGAAAAAGCCCTTCTTGATAAAACTGCTGTGGCAATAGGACCTGGAATCGGAGTAAGCGATGATACTGTGGAACTGGTTTCATACATAGTTGAAAACTCTAAAATCCCTGTGGTGATTGATGCAGACGGAATAAACTCCCTTTCAAAGAACCTTGATGTTTTGAAAAGAAAAAAGGCACCCATCATCCTCACCCCCCATCCCGGAGAAATAGCAAGACTTATTTCATCCACTCCACAGGAGGTTCAAAAAAACAGACTTGAAGTGGCAGTTGAATTTGCAAAAAAATTTGGCGTGTATGTGGTGCTTAAAGGAGCAGGAACGATAATCTCTACACCTGAAGGAAGAGTTTATTTCAATCAAACAGGAAATCCCGGAATGGCATCAGGAGGAATGGGAGATGTGCTCACAGGACTCATAGGCGGATTCCTTGCACAGGGCTACGAACCCTGGAAGTCCGCTTCCTCAGGTATCTACATACATGGAAGGGCAGGGGATAGGGCATCTGAAAAAATTGGTAAATGGGGATTTGGAGCGGAAGAACTGGCTGAACTTGTTCCTTCCGTTATTTCAGAAATTATCGGCTAAATGGAGGGGTTATTTTTTTCAGATTCTCCTGATGAAACTATAAAAATTGGAAGCCTTTTTTCACAGGCTCTCAAAGGCGGAGAGATTGTTTCAATAACTGGTGAACTGGGAGCAGGAAAGACCGTTTTTGTGAAAGGGATTGCAAAAGGGCTGGAGATAGATGAAAACGAGGTTTCAAGTCCGTCCTTCACATTGATAAACATATACCCCGGAAGGTTAAACCTATGTCATGTTGACCTTTACAGAATAAAGGAAGACGAAAATTTAGAGGTAGAAATTTTTGAAATTCTTGATTATAATTCAGTTGTTGTTGTAGAATGGGCTGAAAATTTAAGAAGAATTTTAGAAATGAGCAAATGGCATGTAATTATGGAAATAGTAGAAGAAAAAAGAAAAATAAAAATTTTTAGGAGAGGTTGAAATGGCTCTTGTAGTTCAGAAATTTGGCGGAACAAGTGTTGGAGATGTGGAAAGAATAAAAAATGTGGCAAACATAGTCAAGAAAACAGCGGATGCAGGAAATAAGGTAGTATTGATAGTCTCAGCAATGGCGGGTGAGACGAACAGACTGGTTGCCCTCACAAATCAGGTCCAGGAAATCCCTGACGAAAGGGAATATGATGTGGTTGTGGCTGCGGGTGAGCAGGTAGCGATAGGACTCGTCGCGATGGCATTAAAGGAAAAGGGATTAAAGGCAAAATCCTATCTCGGTTTTCAGGTTCCAATAATAACTGATAATATGCACTCAAGGGCGAAGATTAAAAAAATAGAGACGAAAAAACTTAAAGAAGACATTAAAAAGGGAATTATTCCTGTTATAGCAGGATTTCAGGGGGTAACAGAAAAGGGAGATATAACCACTCTGGGAAGAGGTGGTTCCGATACAAGTGCGGTGGCAGTGGCTGCTGCACTGAAAGCAGATGTGTGTGAAATCTATACTGATGTTGAAGGCGTTTATACAACCGATCCAAGAATATGTGACTCTGCAAGATTGATTGATAAAATCTCTTATGAAGAGATGCTTGAAATGGCAAATCTCGGTGCAAAGGTGATGCATTTGAGGTCAGTTGAAATTGGTATGCTTTATGGAGTTCCAATACATGTAAGGTCATCTTTTAAAGATAAAGAAGGAACATGGATTGTAAAGGAGGAAAAAATGGAAAGAAGTGAGGTAACTGCAGTAACCTACGATAAGAATCAGGCAAAGGTAACAGTTTTGAAGGTTCTTGACAGACCAGGAATAGCAGCAAAGCTTTTCAAGCCCGTTTCAGAAGCGGGTATAAATGTGGATATGATTGTTCAGAATGTGAGCACAGGTGGATACACGGATCTTACCTTTACCGTTCAGAGGACGGATTTGAAGAAAGTCCTGAAAATCCTTGAACCTGGTAAAAGAAATACGATCAGAGGGATTTGTCTCACACGAAAAAATACCCAAAGTCTCAATAGTTGGAGTAGGAATGGCAAGTTCTCCGGGAATAGCAGCAAAGATGTTTGAAACACTTGCCCAGAACAATATAAACATTCAGATGATAAGCACTTCTGAAATAAAAATTTCCTGCGTTATAGATGAAAAATATACTGAACTTGCTGTGAGAGTCCTCCACGAGGCATTTGGACTCGGAAAGAAGAAAAAATAAATAATGCCCGAAGAACTGGTAGTAATATATGACACCACCCTGAGAGACGGAGCACAGGCAGAAGATATATCATTTAACCTTTACGATAAACTTGCAATAACTGAAAAATTGGATTCTATTGGCATTCATTACATAGAGGGGGGCTGGCCGGGAGCAAATAAAAAAGATACAGAGTACTTCAAGGAAGTAAAAAAGTTAAAAATTAAAAAAAGCACAATCGTTGCCTTTGGAAGCACGAGGAGACCGAATCAGGCAGTGGAAAAGGACAAAATGATAAGAGCACTCTTAAGGGCAGATACATCCGTGATTACAGTGGTGGGCAAGAGTTCCCTGATGCAGGTAAAAGAGGCTTTAAGGACAGAACCCGATGAAAACCTGAAAATGATTTATGATACCATATCTTATCTCAAAAAAAGGGTTGAAAAGGTTTTTTTTGATGCTGAACACTTCTTTGACGGACTGAAGATTGACAGAGAATATGCATTAAAAACAATAACTGTTGCAGAGGAAGCGGGTGCTGATTGTATTGTTCTCTGCGATACAAATGGCGGAAGTATGCCGTGGGAAATTGCAGATGCAGTTGAAACGGTTAAAAAAAGCTTAAAAACTTCCATAGGAATCCATGCTCACAACGATACAGGAACAGCAGTGGCAAATACCTGTATCGCAGTTCAGTACGGAGCAAGGCATGTTCAGGGAACAATAAATGGAATTGGAGAAAGATGCGGAAATGCTGACCTCTGTTCAATTATTCCAAATCTTCAATTAAAAATGGGCTACAGATGTATTGACGATGAAGCCCTGAAGAATCTGAGAAACCTCTCCATTTTTGTTTATGAAACTGCAAACCTTCCACTGAATAAAAAAGCACCCTATGTGGGAGAAAGCGCATTTGCTCACAAAGGCGGTCTGCACATAGATGGAATAGCGAAAAATCCTGCTACCTACGAACATGTCCCTCCTGAAAAGCTGGGGCAGAAAAGGAAGATACTCGTCTCCGAACTTTCGGGAAAGACAACCGTTATCAAAAAGGCTGAAGGATGGGGAATTGACATTAAAAAGAATCCTGCAATTCTTCCAAAACTCATAAGGCTCCTCAAGGAAAAGGAACACGAGGGGTATCAGTATGAAAATGCTGAAGCCTCTTTAGAAATCCTTATAAAAAAATATCTCAAACTCCACAAAAAATTCTTCAAACTAAAATCATTTAGAGTCATAGATGACAAAAGAAGGGAAGGAGGTGCTCCATTTTCAGAGGCTACAGTTATGGTTGAGGTTGACGGAAAAATAGAGCATACTGTAGCGGTGGGAAATGGTCCAGTGAATGCTCTTGATAAAGCCTTAAGAAAAGCCCTTGAAAAGTTTTATCCCGAACTTAAAGAAGTAAAACTTAAAGACTTCAAGGTAAGAGTTCTAACGGAATCCGAGGGAACAGGAGCAAAGGTAAGGGTCCTTATTGAATCAGGAGATGGAAAAAGGAGATGGGGAACAGTGGGGGTATCACATAACATTATAGAGGCAAGCTGGCAGGCGCTTGTTGACAGCATAGATTACAAACTTTACCTTGAAAGGGAATTGAAAAAAGTAGATTGAGGGGAGTTTCTTTAATTCTTATAACCTTGATTCCATTTTTTATTAAAGGCTATTTTGAAAAGGATGAGAAAAGAGGATGCCTTTTTCTAAACAGGTGTTCTAACCCCCCATTCTTTATCTTTTCCGAAAGATGCTCTTTTAAAGAAACTAAAATTTACGACCTTTCAGAAATAAGGTGTGAGGGCGAAAAAATTATAATGAGAAAAATAGGCGGAAAGGAGGGGCTTTTTTTCGGAAACAAAATTGACCTGAACGAAGCTGAGCTTGATGATTTGGTGGCAATTCCTGGAATAGGATATAACCTGGCAGAGAAAATAATTGACTTAAGGGAAAAAAAGGGTGGATTCAAAAGCCTTGAGGAACTCATAGAAATAAGGGGGATAGGGAAAAAGAAGGTAAAAGAGCTTGGAAATTTTCTCTTCCTCAATCTTGAAAAATAAGTTTTTCTTTTATATAATGTTTCCTAAAGGAAACAAAAAAATGAAAAATTAGTTTCCTGAGGGATACAAATGAAGGACATCCAGCAATACTTGGTTGATTTTCAAAAAAGGCAATTTGAAGCTTTTGAAAGGGAATTAAAAATAAAATTCACCAAAGAGTTTATAACCTCCATAATCGGGGCAAGAAGGGTGGGAAAAACTTATTTTCTTTTGAGTATAATAAACAAAATCCGTGATAGAAAAGAGGTTCTTTACATAGACTTTGACCTTCCCCAATTTTTGGATTTTGACGGCAGGAATTTAAAAGAAATTGTCAATTTACACCTTCAAACCTTTGGAAAACTACAGTTCATATTTTTTGACGAGATTCAGAGCTTAAAAAATTGGGAAAAGGGGTTAAGGGAGATTTATGAAGAAAAAAGGTATTTCATATTCATAACGGGCAGTTCATCAAAATTGCTGAGCAAAGAACTCGCTTCTCAATTAAGGGGAAGAACGCTCGCTTATACCCTGTTTCCCCTTTCCTTTAGAGAAATTTTATCAATAAAAGGCATTCCATTTAGAAAGAAATTGCTCTCAACAGAGGAAAAAAATGCACTTCTTTTTGAATTCAATCAATACCTGAAAATCGGTGGATATCCTCAGATTTTCAAAGAACCAGAGCTAAAAGAACAAATTGTTAGGGATTACAAAGATCTTGTTCTGTTCCGTGACCTTGTTGAAAGGTTCAATCTAAAAAATTTATATGTGGTAAAAAGATTTTTTGAATACTTGATCTCTTCTTATGCGAAAGAAATAAGTGTTGATAGGTTTTATAATTACCTTAAATCGCAGAATGTATCTGTAAGCAAAAAAACCCTATACAATTATTTAGAGTATTTTGAAACTTCCCTATTTTTTCATTTTCTCAGAACCCATAAAATAAGAGAAAGAATTAAGAAGTTTTATTTGAACGATATAGCTTTCGGAAGCGAAGAAATGGGCAGAAGTTTAGAAAACCTTGTTTTTATTGAGCTTTTGAGAAGGGGTGATAGGGTATACTATTTTAAAAACAAGTTTGAGTGTGACTTTGTGGTTCATAAAAAACAGGCCATTCAGGTAGTCTTGGAACTGGATGAAAAAAATAAAAAGAGAGAAATAAGCGGGTTGATAGAAGCAATCAGATACTTCAAAATAAAAGATGGAATAATTCTTACTTACAATCAGGAAGCAGAAATCAAAGAGGCGGGATATAAAATTCGGATTTTTCCTGTCTGGAAATGGCTTCTGGAATGGATTTGATTTTATTTTCAAAATTGATATAATAATATAATATGAAGGTTTGCAAGTTATTGATAGGGATGGGGGGACTCCTCTTTCTTCTGAATGAGGGAGTTTATGCACAAAGGATAAAGGTTGGAGCAATGCCATTTGTTAATCTGTCAAGGGACCAGACCCTTAAATACCTTGAAGATGAAATTCCGAAAGAGATACTTCTTGAAATTGCAAGGGATGAAAAATTTTATATCATTGGGAGCCAGGAAATCAAAAAGGCAATTTCCGATACGGGGATTGACGAATCCATACTGCCTTTAAAGGCTGCGAGGATTGTAGGAGAGAAAACGGGTGCTGCAATAATGATCTTCGGAGATTTTCAGAAGATTGGTGATCAGGTAAGAATCAATACATATATCTCCTCTGTTAAGGATGAAAAAATTATTGACGCAGTAAAGGTTGTTGGCAGTTCTACTGGATTGTTCGTTGCCATTGAAGAGGTTGTTAAAAAAACTGCGATTTCTGTAAAAAGATATGCACCATCTTCGGAAGAAAAACCGTCTCAAAAGACCATCAAAAAACCCACAGGTCCACCGCCACCGGTAGTTCAAAAAAAATCTTCTCCTCCACCATCTCCACCAGTCCTTCCACCACCTCCTCCAAAAACAACAAAAGAAGATGAGGCAACATATAGATTGCTTGAAAAACAGATTACAAAGCCCGGAGAAAATGCCCTTTATTATTACAACAAGGGGGTTGAACTCTCGGATGGTTCGGATATGGAGATTTCCTATTACAGAAAAACAATTGAAATTGACCCAACAATAGCAGATGCCTATTACAACCTCGGCATAATATATGCAAACAGAGGACAAAAGGAAACTGCAGTTATGTATTTTGAGGAATTTCTGAAATACTCAAAGGATGAAGAAAAGAAACTTAAGGTTAAATTCTTTCTCAGTCAGCTTAAGGGAAAAGAGGTTGAAACGCCCCCAACCCAGTATGACAGAAGACTTGCAGAAAAATGGTACAATGAAGGTGTTAAACTTTCAAATAATTCCGATGAGGAAATGAAGTTCTATCAACTTGCCATTCAGGCAGACCCTACCTTTGACCGACCTCACTACAACTTAGCGGTTATTTATTACCAGAGGGGGATGTTCAACGAGGCAATAAAGGAATATGAGGAATACCTTAAATACACAAATGACCCTCCTGAGGAGAAAGAAAGCGTTCAGAAAATAGTTGATTACCTGAAATCAATCACGGGAAAATGAGAATAGCGCTTCTCAAAAAGACAGACGAGAACTCCCTTTTTGTAATAAGAACCCTTTCAATGAAAATGGGAATATATTATGAAATAGTGGATGAACCTCATGTATCGCCTGATTTTGACCTCCTCCTCATTGACGATGAATATACTCCAATTAACTCCATTGATATGGTAAACTTCAAAATTCCTTCAATCCTTCTTGTGAATAAACCAGTTTTTGAAACTGCCCTTCAAGCCCTTAGAAAAGGAATAAAGGATATAATAAGAAAGCCTATAACCCCTGAAAAGCTTTGGGAATCCATATCCTTTATATCTCCGTCCCTTAATGAGAAGAAATTTGAATGGATTGATAAAATAGTTGGCGTCTCAAGAAACATTGAGCAAATGAGAAGCCTTATTAGAAATGTGGCTCCAACAGACCTCCCCGTTTTGATAACAGGAGAAAGCGGTACAGAGGTTGAAATTGTGGCAAGGGCTATTCACGAATTGAGCTCAAGAAGTAACGGTCCTTTCATAAGTATAAATTGTGTTTCAATTCCTTCTCACTTCCTTACGGAAGAGATATTTGGTAAACCAGAGGGTTCAAAAGAGGGAATAATAGAAAAAGCACAAAATGGGACATTATATTTTGAAGAGATAACTGCTCTTTCAGAAGATGCCCAAAAGCATCTCTTAAATTTTCTCAAAAAGGGAGCACTTCCTTTTGAAAAAGAAGGGGCAGAGAAAAAACTAAATGTCAGAATAATTGCAAGCAGTTCCCTTGATCTATCTGCTGTGGGAAGAAACTCCTTCTCTGAAGAGCTTTATCTTAGCTTGAGCGTCTTTTCCATATACCTGCCTCCCCTGAGGGAAAGGCTTGAGGACATAGAAATGCTTCTTACAAGTCTTTTGAGGGAATTATGTCCAAACTTCGGAAAAAAAGCGAAGGTTTTCTCTCCGGGAGCAATAGGTATGCTCAAAAATTATCCCTGGCCAGGAAATATAAAGGAATTGAGAAATGTGGTTGAACAGGTTCTAATTCTTCTTCCAAAAGACAAGGAAGTAATAACAGAGGATGACCTTCCACTTTTTCTTGAAAGAAGAAGCGAGGAAAGAAAGAGAAGATTCCTCAAAGAGGCAATCCAGAAGAAACTTTCTGTGGATGAATACATAAAGGCTTTTATAGAAACATTTGAAAAGGAATATACTGATAAAGAAATAGCAAGTTTACTGGGGATTACTCCAAAAACTATATGGGATAAAAGGAGGAAGTGGGGGATGTTAAGAAGGGGAAGAAGGATAGAAGATAAAGTCGGGCGTTCTTTGTAAATTTCCCTATCGCCTCAAAAGACACAGGAGCCGGGAAGAAGATTCAATAGTGAATGAAATTTTGACAGTTTCTTCAAGGCTTTTTCCCATTGTAAACAAACCGTGCCAGCGAACCACAAAAAATGGATATCTTTTAACCAGTTCTTTTAACTTTTCTTTTAATTCTTCATCCCTGTAAGGGTAGGAAAGGTCCACCACCGGTATCTCTGGAGCAAGAACCCTTCCTTCAAGGTCAACTGGTTTTATGAAGTTCTCCTTTTCCGATATGGCTAAAGTATAAGGAGGATGGGTATGAAGAACAGCCCTGCATCTCCTCCACTCATAGAGAAGAAGATGAAGGCTCAGTTCTTTGCTGACAATTTTTTTCTCTGAAATTTTTGGTTTTAATCCGAGTTCAATTATATCGTCTTTTTTAAGATATCCGAGCATCGCTCCAGTTCTTGTTATGCATATTTTTTCTCCCCTTTTTATGCTCATATTTCCGCTTGAACCGGTCACAAGTCCCCCTTCCATAACAACCCTTCCCCAGAATCTCATGCTCTCAATCTGCCCTTTCATTCTCTGGAACAAAAAGGGTTAGAAACTGAAACCTGAAGTTACCTTCTTTTTTTGAACCCTCAAGGATGAAGCCATTTTTGAAAATTATCTTCCACTTTTCAACCATTATCCTGGAAACCTCTATCATCTCCACCTCAATTTTTACCTCTTCGCCGATGAGTTTTTCTCTCATTTCCTTATCTGTAAATATCTCATCCTTAAAAAGGTTTTCTATCTCCCCTTTGATGGAATTTGCAAAGGAACTTTTGAAAGAAATCTCATTTACCTTTCCATTTTTAAATTTTATTAAAAAATCAGGATATACAAATATCTTTTCTTCACTTCTTCCAATGGGTTCTCCAAAAACCTTAATAACCTTTTCTATGCTGTCATTCAGTCTTATACCTTTCACCGAAATATCTGTTGATTTTATTCCTTTAAGGGTTTTAATCTCTCCCTTTGTAATCTCAATTTGAAAGAGGAGAAAAACCGCAATAAATGCTTTCAAATCTTTATTCCAGGGCTTCTTTTACCCTCTTTGCAAAAATTCCCATCATCCTTTCAAACTCTGATTTCACAAAGGGTTCTGCTAACTTTCTGAACATGGAAGGAACCGGAAGGTCGGGGGTCATTTCTATTTCAACATCCAATTCTGTTCCACCCTTCAATTTCTTTATTCTTACCTTTCCGGTCATCTCTGCATTTCCGCTTCCTTCAACTGTATTCCACATAATTTCTTCATTCTCCTTAAAAGAAAATGTTGTATCATATTCAAGAACCACAGAAACCCCTTTCATCCCCATGGGCTTGAACTTCCACCTGTAAACATCTTTCTTTACCTTTTTGAATTCATCAATTCCCGGGACAAGAGGAGCAATGTTCTCTATCTTTGAGAGGTATGCATAGACCTCCTCAGGAGATTTTTTTACCTTTATTCTGTCAACAAACTTTACAGGTATTTTTAGTGACATGATTCACCTCCTTTTTCTTCTTTTTGAATCAAGGATACTCATTTCTTCCCTGTATTTGGCAATTGTCCTCCTTGCCACCCATATCTTTTCCTCTCTCAGTATATCTGCAATCCTCTGATCGGAAAGAGGCCTCCTTTTATCCTCAGACGCTATGAGTTCTTTTATCCTTTTCTTCACATAATCAGAAGATACATCTCTTCCATCAACTGTCTTTAATTTCTTTGTGAAAAAATCCTTAATTTCAAAAATTCCCTTCGGAGTATCAATAAACTTTTTTGCAACAATTCTGCTTACAGTTCCCTCACTTATGTGAAGAAGTTCTGCAATTTTTTTCATTGTAAGGGGTTTTAAAGAATTCTCCTTTCCAGTAAAAAAATCTGTGTTGTGTTTCACAATTTCCCTTATTATGTTTTCAAGGTTTTTCCTCCTTTCAAACTTAAGCCTGTAGAAGCTCTTTGCCCTGTAATAGAGCACCTCTATCGCTTTCTTTGCCTCCTCATTCCCCTTCCTTAACTCCTTCTTATAGAGATTGTATAATTCTGTGTTTATTCTTAAATCAGGAATGCCTGCATCATTTATATCAACTACAATTTCTCCATTCTCAAAAAAAACCCTTGCATCAGGCACAACATATCCCGCATCAGAGGAAGAAAAAAAAATTCTTTCTGGCTTAGGATCTAAAGATTTTATGAAATTTATAGCCCTCTCAAACTCTTCCTTTGAAATTTCCATCTCTTTCATTATTCTTTCGGTTTTCCCTGTCTCTATCAAATGAAGATATTTCTTTATTATCTCCAGAACAACATCATCTCCTCCGCATTCAACTGCCTGAATCAACAGCCTCTCCTCAACGGATTCTGCTATGAGTCCTGTAGGCTCTATTTCCTTTTTCATCCTCTCAAGAACCCTTGAAACCATCTCCTTTGGAAGATTTAGCTGAGTTGCCATTTCCTCTGCTGATGCTGTGACAAACCCCCTCTCATCTATAAATCCAAGAATTGTATGAGCAACCACCTTTTCTTCTTCTTTCAGGTTCATAGTTGAAATCTGCTCCATTATGTGTTGATATATGCTTTTTCCCTCTTCAGGCATATTTTCAAATAGAAAACCATCCATACTTTCAGGGTCAATGAGTGAGCTTTCAAACCTGTAAATTCTACCCTGTTCTTCCACAACCCTGTCAAGTTCTGATATTTTTTCTTCAATTTCCGGTTCCTTTACTTCAAGGAATGGATTTCTTTCAAGTTCTTCCTGAACTGAAATTTCCAGTTCAGTAATTGGAAGCTGGAGGAGATTCAGAAAAATCACAAGCTCCGGGGTGAGCCTGGGTTCAAGCCTCTGCTGGAGGTTCACTTCCTGCTTTACTTTCATCTCAGTTCAAAATCCTCGCCGAGATAAAGTTCCCTGACTTTTTCATTTTTAACCGCTTCTTCGGGCGAACCATGAAATATCACCTTTCCTTCATAAAGTATATATACCCTATCACAGATTTTCAATACCTCTTTTATGTTGTGGTCAGAGATGAGAATTCCAACTCCCCTTTTCTTCAAAAATTTCAAAAGTTCTGCAAGTTCTGAAGTCATTAACGGATCAATTCCTGTAAATGGCTCATCAAGAAGCATGAAATGTGGCTCTACAGAAAAAGCCCTTGCAATCTCCGTTCTCCTCCTTTCACCCCCGGAGAGAGTTGCTCCCTTTTTCTTTCTTAAATGCGCAATATGAAAAGTGTTAAGAATGGTCTCAAGCTTTTCATATACAACATTTTTTGGATTGTAAAGTTCAAGAGCAGAGATGATGTTTTCTTCAACGGTTAATCTTCTGAATATGGATGGCTCCTGCGGAAGATAAACAATTCCCTTTCTCGCCCTTAAATGAACGGGAAGGGATGTAATTTCCTCACTGTCAAGAAAAACATTTCCACTATCAGGAAATACAAATCCAGAAATCATATAAAATGTGGTTGTTTTCCCAGCACCGTTCGGCCCAGCAAGTCCAACCAGCTCTCCTTTTTCAAGCTGAAGCGTTACTCCACCAACAACCTTCTTCTTGCCATAGCTCTTTTCCAGATTCTTTCCGACAAGTCCTTTCATTTTGATGACTCTATTGTGGTTGCAGCCTTCTCTATTTCAATTACTTCGCTTTCAATGTGGACAATTATCACCTCTCCACTTACAACGCCAGTTCTGGTCCAGATTACAGGATTAATTGTAAGTCTCATAATTTCCTTATCCTGAAGGTACTCAAGCCTTCCGCACCTTGCGTTTCTATCTCCCTGAGTTGCCATTACCCTCCCTCTTGCAACAATTCTTTTTATGTTCTCAAATTTTTCGTCAAGATAAACCTCAGCGACATCTGCTTTTACGAATATGTCTTCCCTTTTCAATGACACATTTCCTTCAAACACTATTTTTCTGTCTTTTTTGTAAACCGTCATCCTGTCAGCCTTTATGTGAACCGGTCCCCTTTTTGTCTTTAATCCTTCAAATTTTGTCCCTGATAGAAGAAGTAGAATAATAAGAACTTTCATTTTTCTTCCGGATAAACGGTTCCACTTACATTTCCTGAAAGAACGAGCACTTCTTCGTCAGGGAAAAACCTGCATTCTTCAGCCGAAAAGGAAAGCCTTCCGTAGACTCCGTAGCAATCCTTAACCACCATTGTAGTTGGTGATGAGAAAAAAATCAATAATGAATTTCCAGTAAAGTTTCCATCATCGGCTTTTACACTCGCTTTCTCAACACTTCCTTCTTCTATCTTATCTTTATAAAATCCCCTTTCTGCCTTTACAGAATAACTGCGCCCGGAGGGATTTATTATAACTCCTGTAAGTGATGAAAAGAAAAGTTCTCCGGTATTGTAAAAATATGTTATCTCTTCTGGAAAGGCTGAAATTCTGTTCTTCCCGTCACTCCATTCAATTTTAATACTTGATACCTCAATAACCTTTTCTGAATCTGTATACGAGAGGGTAATGGTTTTTTCACATGAAAGGAAAATAAGTATTAGCATTATCCTTCTCATCCCCATCTCCTGTGAATCCACATCCACTGGTCGGGATAGGAATTTATGAAGTCTGTAAGAATTAAATTTGCCTCATCAACAATTTCTTTATCAGATTTTTCATCAGGCAAAATTGGATGGGAAATGAGAACCTTAAAAGAAAATGGTTGAACCCTTACGCTCACTCCAACAATCACGGGCATGGAAAAATTTTTTGATATCCTTGCGAAACCAACAGGAGTGTTTGAAGGAATTCCCAGAAAGGAAGATTCCACATACTCTACATTCTTTATGTTCTGGTCAATGAGAAAACCTATTATATTGTCCCTTTTTATTGCCCTCATAATTTGAAAGGCTGTATTCTTCTCCTCCCTGTATATCACATTCACTCCCATCTTCTTTCTAAACCTTTCAAGCATCTCGTTGAGCCTTTCATCGTATAGTCTTCTCGCAAGGACAGATATCTTATAACCCCTTGAAGAAAAATAAAAGGGAAGTAGCTCCCAGTTTCCTATATGTGCCGAAACCCAGATTATCTTTTTTCCATCATTTATCAATTCATCAATAAGATTCAATTTCTTCTCCTCAACCAGAAATTCAAAGCCTCTCGGAAATTCTCTCTCCGCTTTTGCAATCTCTATTGACCCGTAAACCAGATTTTTATAAAATTTTCCAACAAACCCATCCGGCGTTTCTCTTCCATATACCTTTCTGTAATTCTCTTTTATTATTTTTGTCTCATTCCTGAAAAAAATTTTTAATAAATTTGAAAAGAAACCCGCACCTTTTATCCAGAAATTTTCTGGAAGGGTTCTAAGGGCTGAAATAATGGTTTTAATTCCAAGGCGGACAAGCCACCTCCTCACCCTTTTTTTTATTTCGTTCATAAAACCGCCATAAGGGCTGAATATACCTGATGAAAGGAGATGGTTTTCATGCAAAGAAAATGCTTTTGAGGACACCTCCTTCCTCCGTGAAGACTGCAGGGTCTACATTTAATTTCTTCGTTCTGAACCACAATTGATTTTTTGCTCAATGGATAAAAGCCAAGGGAAGGATGGGTTGGACCGAAAATTGCCACAACGGGTTTTTCAAGGGCTGAAGCAATGTGGACAGGAGCGCTATCATTGGAAAGTATGGCATGTGCGTAAAAAAGAATTGATATTAAATCCTCAATGGATGTCTCTCCAGCAAGACTTGTAACCTCAGTTTCTTTTGCAATTTTTTCACAAAGACTCCTTTCTTCTCCTGAACCGAGAATAACAGGAGAAAATCCTGATTTTTTAAGAAGATGAATAAGTCCAACAAATCCCTCGGGCAACCACCTCTTTGTTTCCCATTTTGAACCGGGAAAAATCGCTATAAATCCTTCACCAATTCCTTTTGCCCTTAAAATCCTTTTCCCTCTTTCCACATCAACTTCGTTGAGAAAGAATTTTGGTGGAATAACTCCGAAATACTCCTTTTCCACAGGCTTCAAGAGGGAAAGAATCCTTTGAACCTCGTGTTCTCCCTCATAAGGAACCACCGCATCGTAAAACCAGAATCCACCGGAATTTGAGAACCCTATTTTTACCGCATTTATTGCTCCCCTTGCTATAAAGGCGCTTCTGAAGGAACGATGCGGTGAAAGGACAAAATCAAATTTTTCTTTCATAACCCTTCTTAATACCGAGAGCGTGTCTATAAAATTAATTCCCTTTTTATTGATGGTAATAACCTCAACTCCATTCATGAACTTTACCAGTCCCTCAAGCCCTTCTCTTATCAACAAAAGCGGAACGGTCTCCCACCTCTCCCTCAACGTCCTTATAAGAGGTTCTGTCAGAATCAGGTCCCCTAAAAAGGCAGTTTGAATTATAAGTGTTTTCTTTTCCATTCTTAAAATTATATCAATTAGGATAGAATTTTCAAAAATGTTTGATTTGAGGGTAAGGATGAAGAAAGTGGGTGTGTCTAATTAGAAATTGAGAGTGGGGGAATTGCTCTCTTTTTCTAATTTTTTATAATTCCTATTCCATTATCCTTCTGCCTTCAGCTTTGCCAGCTTCTCCCTCAGTTCAGGAACAACCTTGAAAAGGTCTGCCACAAGTCCATAATCTGCAACCTCAAAAATTGGTGCCTCCGGGTCTTTATTTATTGCAACTATCACCTTTGAATCCTTCATCCCTGCAAGATGCTGAATGGCTCCTGAGATGCCTATTGCTATGTAAAGATTTGGAGCAACAATTTTCCCTGTCTGTCCCACCTGCCAGTCATTTGGACAGAATCCTGAATCTACCGCAGCCCTTGATGCTCCCACTGCCGCACCGATTGCATCCGCCAGTTTCTCAATGTATTCCTTGAAGTTCTCAGCGCTCTTAACCCCTCTTCCACCCGAAACCACTATTTCCGCTTCTGGAAGTTCGGGTCTTTCGGACTTCGCTTCTTCCATCTTCACATACCTTTTCTTAAATCCTTCAACTTCAACCTTAAAATCAACCACCTCTCCCTTTCCAGCCTTCTCAGCCTTCGGAAAAGCAGTTGCTCTTATGCTGAGAATAATTTTAGGACTATTCACCTTTACAGTCGCTATTATGCTTCCCGCATAAATGTATCTTTTAAATGAATTCTCACTTACAACCTCGCATATATCGCTTGCCATTCCTGCATCAAGTTTTGCCGCAAGCCTTGGGAGCAAATCCTTTCCTGTTGTGGTAGCAGAGGCAATAAAGTAGTCTATTCCAATAGATTTATCAATCTGCTCAATGGCGGACGAATATCCTTCCGCTGTATAGTCCTTTAAAAGAGGATGGTCTAAGTAGTAAACCTTTTTGAGTCCATATTCAACCATCTCTTGAGCTACACCCTTTACATCTTTTCCAAAAACTACTCCTACAAGTTCCTTTCCTGTCTTTTCAGAAAGAATTTTTCCTGCTGATACAGCAGAAAAAACTGCCTTTATCAATTTTCCTCCCTTGTGTTCTCCTAATACTGCAATCACTCCCATTTTCTCACCTCCTATATTACTTTCGCTTCATTGTGAAGTTTATCAACGAGTTCATCAACGCTTTCCACCTTTCTTCCACCCTTTCTCTTGGGTGGCTCATCAAGTTCTACGATTTCAATTCTCGGCCTCACACCTATTCCCAGCTCCTGAAGAGATATTTCTTTCAGCGGTTTTGATTTTGCCTTCATTATTCCCGGAAGAGAAGCGTACCTCGGTTCATTCAATCTGAGATCTGCAGTTATAACTGCAGGAAGTTCCACCTCCACTGTTTCAAGCCCACCGTCCACCTCCCTTATCACCTCGGCTTTTTTCAAATCCTGGGAGAAATTTATTCTGTAAGCGAAGGTAGCTTGCGGAATTTTCAGAAGCTCTGCAAGCATCTGCGCAGCCTGATTGGAATCATCATCAACTGCCTGTTTTCCCATGAGAATTAGGTCTGGCTTTTCCATCTCATATACCTTTGAAAAAACCAGCGCCACATTGTAGGAATCAAGCGGAACCTCTGAAAGAACCAGAATCGCTCTGTCCGCTCCCATAGCCAGTGCGGTCCTCAACTGTTCCGTTGACTCTTTTCCTCCTATAGAAACCACAACAACCTCTCCTCCGTGTTTCTCTTTGATTCTCAGACCTTCCTCCACTGCAATCTCATCAAAGGGATTTATCACGAACTTCAGGTTTTCTGTATCCACTCCACTTTTGTCTTTCTTCAACCTCGCTTTTACATCAGGATCTGGAACCCTCTTTACTGATACAAGCACTTTCATTTTAATACCTCCTAAAATTTTTCACCCTTTATGATATAAACATCAGATTTGAATTCAAGAAAATTGAAGAATTACCTTTTGAACTCTTTTATTCCGTTTAAAACAATTTTCAGAACTGTATCTGATATCTCTTCAATCTGATACTTCCCCTTTGATGCGACCCATTGAAGCATGGTTTCGTTCAGTATCCCAAAAATAGCCCTGCTTACCACATAGGAAGAAAGCTCTTTTGAAAAAACACCAGCATCCTGTCCTTCCTTTATTATGAGCGCTATTAACCTCAAATACTCCTTGAACTTCTTGTTCTCGTATTCCTTCATGAACTTTTGGCTCTGCCTCAATTCAAATGTTATAAGTTCTGCTGCATGAGGATACTTGCAGGCAAGCTCATAATGGGCATTCACAAGTGCTTTTATCCTCTCCTCGTGAGATAGCTCATTTTCATATATTTTTCTTATAACAGAATTCACCTCATCCATAATAAACTCAAAGGTCTTTATTAAAAGGTCATCCTTGTTCTTAAAGTAGAGATACACAGTTCCATCTGCAACACCTGCCAGTTTAGCCACATCCGAAATCCTCGCCCTGTGAAATCCCTTCTCAGCAAACACCCTCATTGCGGAATCAAGGATTTTTTCGTATTTGTTGATTTTTTTCTCGGCAATTTCTTTCATGAAATAATCATTATTTCTTTTGATTTAAAAATTCAAGAAAAATTATTGTCTCTTCCTTCTGTGTTCAGTTCTGAACCATTCTATGGTCTTTTTCAAGCCTTCCTCAAGTGGAATAAAAGTCCATCCAGTGCTTTTTATTTTATCAATTGCAAGACAGCTCCTTCTCAGTTCTCCCGGACGGGGAGAGTCGTAAACAGGCGCAACATCTGCATTCATAAGTGTTCTGATAAAAGAAAAAAGTTCATTCACAGAGGTCCCATTTCCTGTTCCCACATTGTAAATGCCGCAGAGTTCCTTCTCCGATACCATCATGTTAAAGTATCCCACATCTTTGACAAAAACATAATCCCTTGTCTGGTTTCCATCCCCGAATATTACAGGGGTTTCCCCGTTTAAAATTTTTGAGATGAAGATGGCTACAACCCCTGCCTCTCCGTATGGGTCCTGTCTTGGTCCATAAACATTTCCGTACCTGAGAATGGTGGAACGAAATCCCCATACCGTTGAATAATAATTTATATAAAGTTCGCAGGCTCTTTTTGCAATCCCATAAGGGCTTAAAGGTGAAGGAACAGCAGTTTCAGGAGTGGGTATCATCTCGGTCTCTCCGTAAATGGCTCCCCCTGTTGAAGCAAATATTATGTGATTCACTCCAGCACCCCTCATTCCTTCAAGAACCTTAACTGTTCCCACTATGTTTACCTCAGCGTCATAAATTGGTTCATCCACTGATTTTCTCAGATTTATCTGTGCTGCGTGATGGTTCACTACACTGGGAGAGAATTTCTTTATTACTTCCGGAAGTTTTTCGTCCCTTATGTCCATTTTTAAAAAATCAGCCTTTTTGTTTACATTTTCAATTCTTCCAGTTGACAAATTGTCTATCACGAGCACATTCCATCCCTCCTCAATGTACAGATCAACCACATGGGAACCAATAAATCCGGCACCACCGGTCACAATCACCCTTTTTGCCATTTTAAATCCTCCTTATATAAATTTTGTTAGTCCTGAACCATTCCACGGAATCCTTTAATGTCTCTGAAAGCGGTCTTACTTTCCATAAAAGTTCTTTCTTTGCCTTATCCGAGTTATAGAACCAGTACTCGCACATAATCATTGCAGAAGCATAGTCTATTATGGAGCTTTTACCAAAAATCAGCTCTCCAATCCATCCCGCCAGTTTAACAGCGGTTCCTGGAATTTTAAAATAGGGCACACATCCTGTCCATTTAGAAAGTTCAAGAAAAAGCTGTTTAAAAGTAAGATTGTAACCGCCAAGAAGATACTTCTCCCCAATTTTTCCGTTTTTCATGCACAGATAAAGCCCTTCCGCTACATCCCTAACATCAACCACATTTATTCCACCGTCCACATAGAACCTCAAAATTCCTTTCATTGAGGCAAGGACAATTCTTGAAGATGAAAGGTAGATATCTCCGGGACCCAGACAGTAACAGGGAAATCCGAATACAATGGGGAATCCTTTTTCAGCGAGTTCAAAAGCAAACCCCTCGGCCATCCTTTTGGCTCTTATGTATGGAATTTTCTCCGCCAGCTTTTCAAGATTGAATTTTATAGATTCATCTGCCGGCTTATCCTTCTCGCCCTTTCCAAGGGCATAGATTGAAGCAAGGTATACTACCTTTAAAGGTTTTGTAATTTCAACAGCCTTCAGAAGGTTCATGGATGCTTCATAGTTGAGTTTAAAGACAATCTCTCTGTATGCGCTATTCGTTCCCACGAACCCTGCTGTATGATAGAGGTGTTCACATTTTGAAAGGACATCAACAAAGGTAGAAGTCTCAAGAAGGTCTCCCTTTACAATTGTAATGTTATCCCTTTCTTTAACCCATTTTATGTTCTCATATACCGAGGAACTCCTCGTGAGCAAATATATTCTCTCGTATTCATCTGCGATCCTCTTTAGAAGATGGGAACCGATAAATCCAGTTGCACCTGTAATAAATGCATTCATTTAGATTTTATCCTTTTTCTTATCACATCCTCTATCAACTCAAGGGGTACCCCATCCACTACCTCTGCCTCCCCAAGTTTTCTTACAAAAACCATCCTCGGTCTTCCCATAAACTTCTTGTCATGTCTCAAAAGCCTCATTATTGAATCTGCACTAACGCCCCTTATGTAAGTGGGTAAACCAACTTCTTTAAGAAGTCCCTCTATCCTTTCTGCATCAGATACCTCCATCCAGCCCATTTTGGTCGCTATATCATTTGCACAGACCATTCCAATTGCCACTGCTTCTCCGTGAAGATATCTCATGTTTGAAGCGGACTCCACAGCATGTCCTATTGTATGTCCGTAATTGAGAAGCGTCCTCACTCCCAGAGCTTCCCTCTCATCCCCTGATACTATTTGAGCCTTTATTCTTATAGAAAGGGAAACCACCTTTGAAAGAACATCCATTTCATGATTCAAAATTTTTTCAAAATTTTTTTCAATAATTGAAAAAAGTTCGGTAGACCTTATAGCGCCATGTTTTATCACCTCGCTGAGCCCATTCAGCATCTCCCTTTTCGGAAGGGTTTTAAGAAGATCAAGGTCACAAAGTACAAGGGAAGGCTGGTAGATTACACCGATTTTGTTTTTTATTTTCTTCATTCCGCTTAAGAAATCAATTCCACCCTTTCCGCCGATTGCGCTGTCAACCATTGCAAGAAGGGTGGTTGGAATCTGAACATATGGAATTCCCCTCCGGTAGGTTCCAGCAACAAATCCTCCAATATCTCCAACAACGCCCCCTCCAAGATTCACAATAAATACAACCCTTTCAATGGGCTCATCAAATTTTGAAAGGGATTTTAATATGGAAATGTAATAACTTATATCCTTACCGCCTTCTCCATCCTCAACCGAAAAAATTTCGGTATCAAATCCATCTTTTTTAAGAAAATCTAAAAGTTTTTTTCCATAAAGGTTTTTGACAGTTTTTGATGTGATTACGAATGCCGAATTTCCCTTTGTGCATTTTTTTATAAAACCACCTGCTTCCTCAAGAATTTTTTTTCCAACAATTATCTCGTAGATCCTTTCTTTGAGCTCTACTTTCAAAGAATCAAAAAATTCAGCCATAAGGAATCACCTCTTGGGAATATTTTTTCTTTGCCCTCTTTTCTCTCTTCTTTTTCTGTTTAATTTTTCTTTCTCTTTCTTTAAACGAAGAACTTTCCTTTCCGAGAAGTTTTTGCTCTATTTTTTCAAGCAGAATCCTCCTCGCAAAGAATCTGTTGAGAGCCTGAAACCTTGTCTTTTCACATTTTACCTCTATTCCTGTAGGAATGTGCTTCAGATAAACGCAGGTTGAAGTTTTGTTCCTCTTCTGTCCGCCTTTCCCACTTGATAGAATAAACTTTTCAATTATGTCTTCTTCTTTCACTCCAAGTTTTTCCATTTTTTCAAAAAGTTCTTTTTCCTTCTTTTCAGATACTCCAAACTTCAAGAAGTTCATAAATAAAATTTTTATTAAAAACAGGAAAATTTTCAAATAAAATTTTAAATGAAAACCGATTTTTGGTGGGTAATTTTCACAATTTAAAAATGTAAAATTTTACTTGACAAAAGTTTGAAAATATATATAATTAAAAATGAAAATATATTTTAGGAGGTATAGCAATGGCCAAGTGCGGAGCAACCAAGAAAAAAGCAACAAAAAAGAAAAAATAAAAAAGAAAAATAATGGAGGAGAAAATGGCGAAGAAGAAAGCCGCAAAGAAAAAGAAGTAACTACCTCACCCTCATAACCCTCCCTACCTCCCTTTCTACCCCCTCTTTAAAAGAGGGGGTAATTTTTTTAAATCTAATAACATTTTTATAAAAAGAAGAATTATAAAAAACAAAAATTGCCTTTCCCCTTTTTGAAAGAAAGGGATGGGTTGAAAAAATCTCTAAAAATCTTCCGGGAGATTTTTTAAGAAATTCAAATTGTTTCATGTATTCCTCAACCTTTACATGCTCAAGAATTCCCTTTCCTCCTGAAAGTTTTATCATGGCATTTATTGATGCTCTTATATCCCTGCATACGAAAAGTCCAACTCGGTCCGCTGATATCTCAGCACTTCTTGACCATGCCAGGAGTGGAAGAAAGGATGGAAAAAGTGCGTATTTTAAAAATGGCAATCTTGAAATAAAAATTGTATAAAATGCAATTATGGACTGAAAAATCAGATGGTCAAAAATAATATGACCTATCTCGTGCCCTATCACAAAAGATATCTCCTTCTCGTCAAAGTTTTCCACAATGCCTGAGGAAAGAACAATTTGATGCTTTTCTTTCGTTCCGATTGTGTAGGCTATAAAAAGTGGCTCCTGGGCAATAAAAATATGCGGAGGATTTTTAAGGTTAAGAATTGAGGCTGATCTTTTCGCAATTTTATAAATGTGAGGATAATTCTCTTCAGTAGCCTTCACAGACTCACCGAGAAGAAAACCCTCAAAAAAAGAGGAAAAAACTTTTATGAAAAGATTAACCGCTTTCTTTAAACCGTGGATGGAAAGTAAATATCTCAAATATCTTTCTTCCTTAGAATATCTGAGAATGGATGGATCAAATTTTTTTATATCTTTCCGCATACCGGACATTCTGGATTCCTTCTTATTTTTATTTCCCTGAAGGTCATACTTTCTCCGTCATATATGAGATACCTGTTCTCTAAAAGCCTTCCCACTCCTGTAAGGTATTTTATAACCTCGGTAACCTGAATCATAGCAATCAATGCGGGAGTGGAGCCAAGAACAGGAAAAACCTCTTTTGGTGGAGATTCTGAAAAAAAGCATCTCAAACAAGCAGTTTTGCCTGGAATAACAGTCATTGCCCTTCCCTCAAGCCCATAAATTGACCCATGAAAAAATGGTATCCTTAATTTGACCGCTGCTTCGTTGAGTATAAACCTTGTTGGAAAATTATCCATCGCATCTATTACTGCATCTGAACCCTCAAGAAGTTCATTTACATTTTTCTCATTTATTTCAACAAGAAACTTCTCTATCTCCACATCTCTGTTTACTTCCTTCAACTTTTCGGATGCTGATTCAACCTTTGGCTTCTTTATGTCTCTTGTCCAGTGAAGGGTTTGTCGGTTCAGATTTGAAGCCTCAACCACATCCTTATCAATAATCCTGATTTTACCAACTCCCTGGGAAGCAAGATATAAAGCGGCTGGGCAACCGAGTCCGCCTACACCCGCTACTACCACTCTCGCATTTTTCAGTTTCTTCTGGCCCTCCTCACCAAATATCAAAATCTGCCTTGAATATCTTTCCCTTTCTGATAAAGAAAGCTCCACACTACCCCTCAACTATATCCTGTTCAATTGGTTCTATCTTTATCCTGAGTTTCTCAAGCCACTTCAAAGCCTTCTCAAGTTCCTTCTCAGAACCTGATAGTTCAAGTGCAACAAGCCCTATCTCACCCTTCACCGTAGCACTTCTTATGTTAGGAACGACTTTAAACTTCTTTCCAAGTTGATAAATTATGGGTTCTTTTATTAAATGATGTGGATAGGTGAGATACAATCTCAAAACCTTTTTTTTACCTCCTGCTATTGCAGGAACAATGGAAACCTCATCTCCATCTTTAAGGGATGTATTCAATCCGTTCAAAAAACGAATGTCCTCTTCATTTACAAAGATGTTCACAAACCTCCTCAGCTCCTCGTTTGTATCAAAAAGCCTCTCTTTGAATCCAGGATATTTTGCATTAAGGTTTTTCAGTGCGTCCATCAAATTTTTTCCTTCCACCTCCACAATTTCCTTACCTTCACACAAACTCCTCAATGGAGTAGGTATCCTTATTTTAACCGTCATTTCTTCCTCCTTCTATTTCAAATTTTATTTTTTCTACCATATTTTTTCTTTTAATCCAACATCCGCACTCCCATTTCCCATTTTTATTTAGCGCCACGACAAGATAATAATATCCCTCCCAGGCATCCTCCTCATCCTTTTTTGAAAAATACAACCCCACATCTGGATGGGAATGGTAGAATCCAAGTAAAGAAAGGGTATTTTTCTCAGCAAATTTCTCCGCTTTCAGAAAATCTTCTGGGGCTATCTCATAGTTTCTCCTTCTGTCATCTTTTGCTTTGTTTAAAACTGGTAATGTTAAATAAACCTTTCCAGCTTTTCCTATTAAAAATCCACACCCCTCTTCCGGATAAGTGCTTTTCAAGTGCTCTATCATTTTATCAAAAGCCTCTTTTTCTATAAAAATCTTCAAAATATGTCAGAAAACATTCTCGTTGAAAGGTACTTGTCTCCTCCATCAGGAAAGATAACAACGATAGTCCCTCTATCTATCTCTTCCGCCACCTTGAGCGTGGCAACCATAGCAGCTCCTGATGAAGCACCTACAAACAGCCCTTCTTCTCTCGCAAGCCTTTTAACCATCTCAAATGCTTCTTCTGTATCAACCTTTATTGTTGTGTCGGGAAAAGAAGGGTCATAAATTCCTGGAACTATGGATGTGGCCATATGTTTCAAGCCTTCAAGACCGTGAAGGGGACAGTTTGGCTCAACCGCTATAATTTTTATAGAAGGATTAAAGGCTTTCAATCTTTTCCCTGTTCCCATAAGTGTTCCGCTTGTTCCTATACCTGCCACAAGATGTGTAATCTTACCCTTTGTCTGCCTTATTATTTCGGTAGCCGTGGTTTCATAATGGGAAAGAGGATTGTAAGGATTATTATACTGGTCTGGACGAAAGAATTTTTCAGGATTCTCTTTAAGCACCTCATCCACAGCCCTTATGGCTCCATCTGTCCCTTCAAGGGGATCGGTAAGAATTACCTCGGAATTGTAAACCCTCATGATTCTTTTTCTTTCCTCTGAGGCATTTGATGGAAGATAAAGCCGAACTCTATAGCCAAGAACCGATGCGATCATCGCTATGGCGATCCCGGTATTCCCTGATGTGGCTTCAATTATTATCTTATCCTTTGTAAGTTTCTTAGAATGGATAGCCTCAACGAGCATGTAAAGAGCGGGTCTATCCTTTACTGAACCACCCGGATTCTGCCCTTCCATCTTTGCATAGATAGAAAGTTTTTTTTTCTTAAAAATTTTTTTTAAAGGAATGAGCGGTGTATTACCTATATGTTTAAGAATGGTGTTTCCGCAATACTTTTTGACAATTTTTGAAAAGGGCTTCTCGGAAATGTCCTCTGAAGGAACTTGCTTCATTTTTTGGAGTTTTCCATAAGTTCATCAAATTCTGATATTTTCGGTTCTATAACCGGAAACTCCACAAGTTTTGAGGCAAGGACCTCTTGCGTTTTCAACCCATTCCCTGTAATTGAAATTACCAGTGTTTCGTCGCTCTTTATTATACCCTGTTTGATAAGCTTGAGAGTGGCTGCCACAACAACCCCCCCTGCTGTCTCTGTAAAAATGCCTTCTGTTTCTGCAAGAAGTTTTATACCTTCAATAATTTCTTCATCTGTAGCATCCTCAGCCCATCCTCCGCTTTCCCTTATAGATTTTGTAGCATAATAACCATCTGCGGGATTCCCTATTGCCAGTGATTTAGCGATTGTTTTCGGATTTTGAACCGGTCTGAAGAGTTCAAGCTCTTCCTTTACTGCTTCCACTATTGGTGCACATCCTGAAGCCTGAGCCCCATGAACCTTTGTTCTTACATTTTCCACAAACCCCAATTTCTCAAACTCTTTAAATGCCTTCCATATTTTTGTTATAAGAGAACCTCCAGCCATTGGAACAACTATGTGGTCGGGAATTCGCCATCCTAATTGCTCTGCTATCTCAAAAGCGAATGTCTTTGAACCCTCAGAATAAAATGGTCTTTTTTTATGTTAACCAACCCCCAGTTGTAACATACAGCTAT
>JBBIVP010000006.1:0-26316 GCA_037439705.1 bacterium | reverse complement strand
TCTTTATCTCCTCTTTTATTTCCTCAACTGGCTTCATAACTAAATTTTATAATCTCTTAAAATAGAAATCAAATAAGTTTCTTACTCACTTTTTCCAGTGAACTTGTAATAGCGTAGAGGCTGTGTCGTAATCCAAAAGGGTGTGAAAGGAAAAATATTCATCAGTCTATCTTTGTTATATTAAATGACCTGAGCCCAAACAAACTACATGTTTACCAGGGTGGATTTTGGTTTCCTGTGTAAAATCCAGTATTCTTTATATCGTGCTTGAACTCTGGCCACAAAAATCAATGAAAATTTCATTGCGGAAGTCAAAATTCAAAACCTGACCCCAAATGAGCAACACAAACTCAAATATTATATCCCCTCAACATAACTCAACTCACCCACAACAAGTTTGTCCGCCTGAAGAATTCTTCCATACTCAACCTCACACGCTACATCAGCACATTTGGTCGGGTCTATTCCCTTGTCCTTTAATATGGCAAATACATTCTCCCTGGTCATTACCCTGTATGAGGTGGTTTATTTTTGGGGTGATTGGTTTTTCAAAAAATCTACAAAAACAGCCCCTTTTTTAGAATATTTAATTCAAAAAAATCAAAAGTTGACTTTTGGAATTTGACATGTAAATTTTGAACAAGAGACTAAATTGATGAAAAACCTAAAAGCACTCATAAAAGACCTCAAAAGCGGAAAAATTTCAGAAGAAAAGTTTCTTGAAATTTTAAAGAAACTCTTCATTTTCAACGAAGGAAATATTACCCTTGATATGCACAGGGCTTTAAGACATGGTTTTCCTGAAGTTATAATGGGGGAAGGGAAAAAATTTGAGGACCTGAAAAAGGCAATCTCTCAAATGGAAAAAACATATCCTGACCTGCTGGTAACCAGGGTTGACCCCGAAACAGGAATGAAATTGAAGAGAATATTCAAAAATTTTAATTACAGCAAAGAAGGAAGATGCTTTTACAAACATTCCTCAAAAAGGATAACTGGAAAAGGAAAAATACTTATAATTTCCGCAGGAGCAAGTGATATACAGGTGGTGGAGGAAGCATATATTACTGCAAAGGTGATGGGAAACAGGGTAGAAAAAATCACCGATGTGGGCGTTGCCGGAATTCACAGGCTCTTCTCACATTACGAAAAAATTCGTTCAGCGAGGGTCCTGATTGTAGTGGCAGGAATGGAAGGGGCTTTACCATCAGTGGTTGGAGGACTTGTTGATAAACCGGTTATAGCAGTTCCGACAAGCAGAGGATACGGGACTGGAACAGGGGGAATTGCTGCACTTTTAGGAATGCTCAATTCATGCTCTCCAAATGTTGTTGTGGTCAACATAGATAATGGCTTTGGAGCAGCCTATACAGCATCTCTCATAAACAGGCTTTAATAATTCTTGATTTATCAAAAAAAATGATTATATTGAGTAATGAAACAATATCACAAGGAGGTGAAAAGATGAAGGTAAAACCATTAAGGGATAGAATTTTAATCAAAAGAATTGAAGAGGATGAAAAAACAAAGGGCGGCATAATTCTACCGGATACCGCAAAGGAAAAACCGATGATAGGAATCGTTATGGCAGTAGGAAAGGGAAAGGTTCTTGAAGACGGAAAAATTCAACCACCTGAAGTGAAGGTGAAGGATAAGGTTCTCTTCCCGAAATATGCGGGGACAGAGGTGAAAATTGATGGTGAGGAACACCTCATTGTTTCTGAAGATGAAATTCTGGCAATAATTGAAGATTAAAATAAATAAGGAGGTGATAAAATGGCGAAGGAATTAACTTTTAGTGATAAGGCAAGGGATAAAATAACGAAGGGAGTAGACATAATAGCGAATGCTGTAAAGGCCACACTCGGCCCAAGGGGAAGGAATGTGATAATAGAAAAGACATTTGGCGCACCTTTAGTCACAAAAGACGGTGTAACAGTAGCAAAAGAGGTAGAACTTGAAGATAAATTTGAGAATATGGGAGCACAACTCATCAAGGAAGTAGCAAGCAAGACTTCCGAGGTGGCTGGAGATGGAACCACCACTGCTGCTGTTCTTGCTCAGGCAATATATAAAGAAGGACTTAAGCTTATTGTAGCAGGACATAATCCTATGGACATACAGAGGGGAATTGAGAAGGCAGTAGAACTGGTTGTGTACGAACTACAGAATAATCTTTCAAAAGTTACAAAAGATAAAAAAGAGATCCAGCAGGTTGGAACAATCTCTGCCAATAATGATGAATCCATAGGCGCCATATTAGCTGAGGCGATGGAAAAGGTTGGAAAGGAGGGCGTTATCACTGTTGAGGAAGCAAAAGGACTTGAGACAACCCTTGAACTTGTGGAAGGAATGCAGTTTGACAGGGGATACCTCTCTCCTTACTTCATAACAGATCCTGAAAAGATGGAATGCGTTCTTGAGGATGCTTACATCCTGTGCCACGAGAAAAAAATAAGCAATATGAAAGAACTTCTCCCGCTTCTGGAAAAAATTGCAAGGGAAGGAAAGCCCCTTCTCATTATAGCAGAGGATGTGGAAGGAGAAGCCCTTGCTACTTTGGTGGTAAATAAGGTACGCGGAGTACTCAAATGCTGTGCGGTAAAGGCTCCAGGCTTTGGCGAGAGGAGAAAGGCAATGCTTGAGGACATTGCTATTCTTACAGGTGGAAAGATGATAGCAGATGAACTCGGCATAAAGCTTGAAAGTGTCCAGTTGAGCGAACTTGGAAGGGCTGGAAAAGTCATTGTTGATAAGGAACACACAACGATTGTAGATGGTCATGGAAGCAAGGAGGAAATAAAAGGAAGAATAGCCCAGATAAGAAAACAGATTGAAGAAACCACCTCCGATTATGACAGAGAAAAACTTCAGGAGAGATTAGCCAAACTTGCAGGAGGAGTGGCAGTTATCCATGTTGGAGCGCCAACTGAACCCGCAATGAAGGAAAAGAAAGCAAGGGTTGAAGATGCCCTTCACGCTACAAAGGCTGCGGTTGAAGAAGGTATAGTTTGTGGTGGTGGCGTTGCCTACATAAGGGCTTCAAAAGTCCTGGAAGATCCGGAAGCCGCTCTTAAAAATCTGAAAAAGGCGCACGAGGAAGAACTTGAAAGGAAGAGAAAAGAAAAAGATATTCCTCCTGAAGAATTGAAACTTCCACATCCCGACTCTTTCTACACCCTCCAGGGTGATGAGATATTTGGTGTCCATATAGTGAAAAAGGCACTTGAGGAGCCAGCAAGATGGATAGCTCAGAATGCTGGATATGATGGAAGCATCGTTGTTGAAAAGATCAAACAGGGAAAAGGAAACCTCGGGTTCAATGCCCAGACTGAAAAATTTGAAGACCTCGTTGAGACCGGAGTTATTGACCCAACAAAAGTAGTAAGAACTGCCCTTCAGAGCGCGGCTAATGTTGCCTCACTCCTGCTCACCACCGAAGTGATGATTGCTGAAAAACCAAAGAAGGAAGAAAAAATCCCTCATATGCCACCTGACTACGAAATGTAAAATTCGTTGAGGAGGGGAGGGAAATTTTACTTCAAAATTATCCTTTCACCGTTTCCAATTTTTATGATGGATGAGGTTGAAAAGGTGTAATGATCTTTTACCTCAAGAATTCCATTGCCTTCTATTTCTATCTCAACCCTTACACCCTTTGATATCCCAACCTTCTTTCCCAATCTAACCTTCCCTGCTGTTTCTGGGTCTGGCTCTATGAACCTTCCTTTCCGCAATTTCGGATTTCCAAAGGGCTTTCTAACCTTTAAAATTAAGGATGCACCATCTTCAAGGATAAGTTCTCTATCAAAAGGCGAAGAGTTGGAGATTCCAAATTTTGCACATAGATAAAGAGAGGAATTTTTCCCCACAAACCATCCTTCGCCTATTCCCATTTCTTTTAAATCCTTCTCACTCAATCCACAACAGGGATTTATCTCAACAACTGCTCCATCCTTTACAATGGCTCCACAATTTTTAAGTATCTCTGAAAAATACAGAGAAAAATTTTTCCTTGTATCATCCACAGAATCCCTTCCCTTTACGGATTTTGTTGGAGAGAAAAACTTTTCCCTTTTTACACTGCATACCCCAACTCTTTCCTTTGGAAGCATCTGGACGAGGGTCTGGTTGAGGACCTCCAAGGAACTGCTCATAACCATCCTTTCTCCTATCTTTATGGGTTTACCTGTATAAAGGGTAGGAGGAACATCTTCCCTTATTGCAGGTATAGAAACAAGGTTTGTGTTGATGTGTCCTGCATTGAACACGAGTTTCCCATTTTTTTGAACCGCTTTCATAATTTCGGGTGAACAGACGCTGTATTCAACAACCCCTAATCTATTTTCTTTTTTAAGGTAAACTGCTATTCCTATTTTTTCGTCGGGGTCTGTTCTCTCCACACAGGACATCGTAAAAAGATAATTGCCTTTTATGTGAAATCCAAGCCTTCCAGGCTCAAATGGTCTTGAGAGTATATTGTCCACATTGTGGATGACCATGTACTTGATTCCTTCCTTTGAAATTCTTTCAAGAACGGATTCACCATTTCTTTTCTTCAAAAGTGCCCTGTATATTCCACCGTGTCCATCCCCTGTCCATGAGAGGCTTCCATCATTTAAAACGATCAAAGAGCTATCATCATCAAGTCTCGGGTGCTCTTCCTGCTGAAAAATGATTACAGCTTCTTTTGGAAAGCCAAAAATTTCCTCCCTCTTTATCCAGTTTTTAATCTCCTCATCGGTTATGGAACTCGTCATTATGAGACAGATGGGAAGCCTTCCGCAGGAGATTCCTGTAGAAAGGATTTCTGAGAGGAAAAATTCAAGAAAGGAATGTCTTCCAAGAGGGGTTATCGGAAAGAGTCCTTTTGATTTCAAATTTGCCTCGCCGAGTTCAGAAAAGAACCTTGTTCCAGCACCTCCCGCAAGAATGGCATCAGACCATTCTCCGTTTTTTAGAGAATTAATTCCTATCTCTTCAAGTTCAGGGGTAATTTCCTTCGCCTCAACGGGCTCTACTTCTTCCAGATTGAGTGGAGATACTCCCTTATTATGCTCAAGAAGTATCTTTTTGTGCTCCATCAACCTTTTTTTGTCTACCCTTTCAATTTCATGAAGGAGCCTATAAACAGCATCTTCAGAAAGTCCCCTCACATATTTTTCGTATGCCTCCTCCATATCCATGCTTTTGAGAATATCTTTAAGCCTCTCTCCTTCCTTCACCTTTTTCAGTATACCATGTAAAAAGAAAGAGTAAAGAAAGGAGGGTTTCGGTGTTATAAAAATTTGGTTCAAAAAGCCCTGCCACCAAAATCCCCACTACGAGGGAAATTGGGACAAAATTTTTTCTATTTTCATGGCTTATGGATTTCCTGAACCAGTGGATTATCAGCCATAGAAATGAAATAAGTCCAAGAATCCCAGTGCATACAAGCGTATGGATTGGGTCGGAAAAAATCCTCCTGTGAGGGGTTTTTGTGATGAACTCGTAGGAGTCAAAACCGCTTCCGGTGATAATTTTTAATGGCTCTCTTGAGAATGCCTCTTTAATCATTTCAACCCTTTCCATGTTTGAGCCGAACCTCGGATTATTTTTATCAAAAGGTGCGAGCACACTTTTTAATAAAATTGAGGTGTGGGAAGATGGATAAAAATGGGAATAAAGAAACAAGAGAAGAAGGCAGGAAACCGGAATAAGAAGCAACTTTTTTGATGTGAAAAACGGAATGACAAAAAGAACACAAAAAATTGCTATAAATGTGCTTCTCGTTTTTGAAAGCAGAATAATTGAAATTGCGATGAGAGAAAAAAGAAGAGACGGAATTGAGAACTTTCTTTTTAAGATAAGATAAACGGAAGGAATGAGATAAAAGAAGAAAACCTGAGACCACTGCGGGATAATCCTTCCATCGTTTTCAAAGTGGTAGTGAAGGTAGAATGGGAAATTCCTTGTGTTGAGAAGAGTGGTTAAAAGTATGCATGAACCTATTATTATGCCTGAAATGAGGGCAATTTTTATTACATCTTTCTCATTTTTTTCTTCAAAATATATCCTCAAAAATGGAACGAGTAAAAAGAAACGAAAGAATCTGATTTTTGCAAGGGTTTCAAGGGGCGCGGAAGAAAAAAAAATTGATATTACACCAGCGAGAAAAAGGGCAATATAGGGCTTATCAATTCTTTCAAAAATAGAGAGTCTCTTTTCTTTGAATAAGTAGCCTGTAAAAAATAGAAAAAGTCCTATGTCAAACGGGATATTTGAGAAGAATGGAGAAACCGAAAAAAGAATAACCCCGCCATTCATCAGAACATTTGAAATTTTTTTAGCCGAGTTCATTATATTCTCTAATTCTGAATTTGACACCGAGAGTTTTTGCAAGTTTATCCATGTCTTCATAGGAAATGGAAGGTAATGATACTGCAGTTATTATTACCTCGGGAATGAATTTTGTGCACTCCTTAACAAATTCGCAGGCATGCCTCCATGCTTCCCTCCCGTAAGGGGAGGGACATATCTTTGCATAGGTTTCTTCGTCAGGAGCATTCAGGCTTACAGAAACGCAGTCTATCATTCCTGAAAGTTCAGGAACTATGTTCCTTCGGTAAACCAGATTTGCAAGTCCATCGGTGTCAATTCTCGTCTTTATTCCCGTCGATTTTAATTCCCTTCCAATTTCTTTAACTTTATCAAGCCTCAAAAGGGGTTCTCCATATCCGCAGAAAACAACCTCGTCAAAGGAATCTCTGCTATAACATTTTATCTCCGAGAGAACCTCTTCAACGGATGGTTCCCTTTCAAGTTTGAGATAGTGTCCCTTCACAAAATATGACCTCTTTTTTCCACAAAATGTACAGGAGAGAGTGCACTCATTTGTAAGGTTTATGTAAAGGGAACGCCTTATTTTATAAACAATGGATGGCTCTATTTTCACAGGAAGTTTGAAAACCCTCACTGTATTAACGAAAGAAATTCTGCCCATATCTTCCGCAGTTATTCCCCTTATCTTTGCAAGAAAGTCTGCAGTCATCCATACATAAAGGGGTTCATTTCTTTTACCTCTATATGGCACAGGCGAAAGAAATGGGCAGTCAGTTTCAACGAGAATTCTCTCATCAGGAATTTTTCTGACAAGATTTTTTACTGCCTCTGAATTTCTGTATGTGATGTTTCCTGCAAAAGATATAAAACCTCCGAGTTTTATTATTTCATCAGCCAGTCCTTCGTCTCCTGAAAAGCAGTGAAATATAATACCATTTTTCCAAACATCACCTTTATTTAGAATCTTCATAACTTCGTCTCCTGCATTTCTTGAGTGAATTATGAGGGGTAGATTTTTTTGAAGGGCGAATTCAATATGTTTCTTAAAAACTGTAATCTGTTTTTCCCTTGGAGAATAGTTTTTGTAGAAATCAAGCCCACATTCTCCAACTGCTACAATTTTATTTTCAGAAGAAAAGGATAGAATTTCTTCAAAATCTACAGAATCTGCTTCATGAGGATGAATTCCAATGGTAGAATATATAAAATCATAAGAACGAGCAAGTTCAAGGGAATCTTTTATACCATCTTTTCCGTTGCCTGAACCTATGTTTATTATTATTCTTACCTTTCCATCATAAGCCCTTTTAATTACTTCTTCTCTATCTTTATCATAATCAGGAAAATTCAGATGGGCATGTGAATCAGCTATTTTCATCCCATCACCGAACAGCATCCACAGTTCACACACGCTGCTTTTGACAGGTGAACCTTCGGTCCATTTTTTTTAAGTTTTTCATTAAGGTAGGTATAAATTCTCATTGAGGTTTCAGGAGATGGAGGCGGAAGATTTTCCAGTTTTGAGCCCTTCAGAGGACGAAATATGCTCGGATGCGGTATTGCACCGCATTTTATAATCTCATCTATTCCTTTCATTGTATCTTCCTCAGGCTCAAGCCCTATGATAAGCCATGAGGAAACCTGCGATGGTCCAAACACCTCCACTGCATCTGAAAGTGCTTTGAAATACCTTCTCTTTTCTATTCCCGATTTTCCAGGACAAATTTTCTTTCTTATTTCGTCATTGTATATCTCAAGGTTTATGCTTACCGAATCAACACCTGACTCCTTTAAAAATATCATGGTTTCCCTTTCTACAGGAGGAATCTGAATGTAAACCATGAACCCTTCTTTTTTTCCTATTTTTGCAATTTCTCCATATATCTCTGCGCCAAAATTTTTCTCATCTATTGTTCCTGAATTTATGTTTAATTCTCTATAATAAAATCCTTCATTTTTCAATTTTTTTATCACATGTTCCACATCCTCTGCCCTTTTCATTTCACCATTATTTCTAAGGGCGCAAAACAGGCATCCCCTCCCTTCCCTTTTAAAATAACAATCAGAAATTGCAATTGCGAGAACATCCTTTCCATGTTGTTGGAGAATGCTCTGAAATTCCCTGCCATCAGGAAGAAGTTCTTTATACCACGGAGGCTCTGCTATGATTTCAGCCTCGCATAAAGGAGAGGTATTTTTATAAATAACCCCGTCCCTGTAAAAAAATGGTGAGGTTTCAACAAAATCCTCAAAAACCGGAAGATTTGCTACTGTTTCCTCTCCGTTCTTTTTCAGAACGAAATAGAGTCCTTCTGAAAGGGAGGCTCTTTTGAACCTGTACCTTGTAAAATTTTTCTTCATCTCACCAATCCTTATTCCATGGCATAGAAGTTCAATTTTTATTCTTTGAAGATGGCTCAACGCCATTTGAGAATCCTCTCTTTTGAAAAGTCAAAGAACTTTATCCTCTTTGAATTGTAAATTACATAGAAAATTCTTTCCTTCAATGTCCTTCCTATCACTTCAAATCCCAATCCATTTTTTTCACACTTGTTTTTTATTATATCTACCAGTTCGCCTTTAGTAAAAACAATAAATCCGAAACTTTGAAAGGCTTTAAGCCAGTATCCAAGGTCAATCCCGGGAGGCGGGGAAATTCTATCAATCTCCACCTCTCCGCCAGTCCCCATGCTTTCAAGCGCTATGGCACAGGTTCCGAGAATTCCTCCTGTGCTTATGTCTTTAACAAGGAAGGAAAGTTTTGTTATCTCAAGGACGCAATTCCTTTTCATTTCTATTTCTTCTGATGAACTTCTATAAAAGATGTTCCATGAAGGAAAAAACTTTGTCCCCTTTTTTCCATTTTCATCAAAAATCAGTCCTATAACCAGATTCTTGCCAGTTTTTATATTCCTTGCTTTTTTTTCACCTACCAAAAATGTGCTCAGAGACGGAGGACTTTTAAGGATTGTATGCCCTCCCGAAACTGGAATCCTCAAAAGGGTGGAAGCAGATTTTATTCCAGAAAGAATTGTCCTCAAATTCTTTTTGTCTTCTGCGCAGATACACACAAAGAGTTCAAGGGGTTTTCCACCGGAAGCAATCATATCCGAATGGACGACCACAACCGATGACCATCCTGCGAAAAACGGAGAATTTTTCAAAAGTTCTGGAAGAATACCATCTGCAGTAACCACAATTCCCTTTCCTAGGATTTCGTGCCCGTCTTCTGATTTTTTAATGGAAAACTCCTTCATAGAAATCCCGGCACCTTCCTTCATTTCTTTTATCCATCTTTTAAAGGATTTAAAATAATTTCTGGAAATTATCTGCATATTTTTCGCCATTTTGAAATTTATATCTCATAAATACCGGGATTTTCAAGCACCTCGTTAAAAGGAGTCCTTCAGATTTAATTTTGCAAACATAATTAAATGTTTTCTTCCCGCATAGATTAGAGTTTCTCCTTTCCAAATCCATCCACATCTTTTAAAAAATCCTTCAAGTTCTGGAAGGACGAAAGCCCGGAAAAACTTTCCACCCCTGTTTTTCACAGCATTCATCGCATATCGGACAAGTTTGAAACCTGTAAGGGGAGGAGCTTGAGGGAGAACAGCAAGTCTGCTTCCTCTGAAAATTCCATTACCTTCATCTATTATGCGAACTGTCCCGACAGGCATTCCGTCATAAAGTGCAAGTATATGAATGGTTCTGGTGTCCATGTCGTATTCATCAATATCAGTTTCGTGGAATAAACCAAGCTTTTCTACAAAAATTTTCTTTCTTATTTTAAAACATTCCTCCTTTTCTTTAATTGCTTCCCTTATTTCAAGAGACATTATTTTCGTTTTTTCAAAAGCTTTTTCAACTCGTCCATAAATTGTTCTACATCCTTGAATTCTTTATAAACAGAGGCAAACCTTACATAGGCTACCTTATCAAGGTTATAAAGTTCTTTTATAACCATCTCTCCTATCAGGGATGATGGAACCTCTTTTTCTCCCCTCTCGGTGAGAGCTATCTCAATTTTTCTCACAATAGCATCAATCTCATCTGTAGAAACCGGCCTTTTTTCACAGGCTTTTTGAATTCCCCTGAAAATTTTTTCCCTTGAAAATACCTCTCTTCTTCCATCCTTTTTTACAACAAGTGGCATGGTGAGTTCAAACCTTTCAAAGGTGGTAAATCTCTTTGAACACTTCAGACACTCTCTCCTTCTTCTTATCAGGTCTCCCTCTTTTGAAAGCCTTGAGTCAATAACCTTTGTCTCCAACTCTCCGCAGAAGGGGCATTTCATTTGATGGGTTTCTCCCTCCCTATAAGGGTTAAAAATTCATGGCGTGTTTCAGCCCTTTTTCTGAAAACCCCGAGCATGGCACTCGTTAAAACAACCGAATTCTGTTTCTCAACCCCCCTCATCATCATGCACAGGTGAACTGCTTCACACACCACACCTACTCCAAGCGGATTGATGTGGTTCATAAGCGTTTGTGCAATCTCCGTTGTCATCCTTTCCTGAATCTGAAGCCTCCTTGAAAAAACCTCAACTAACCTTGCAATTTTGCTTATTCCCACAACTTTTTCCTTCGGTATGTAGCCTATGTGAACTTTACCAAAAAATGGCAGGAGATGATGCTCGCAGAGACTAAAAAAGTCTATGTCCTTTACAACAATCATCTCATCGTAATCCTTTACCTCAAATGTCTTTCCCAGAATTTTTTTTGGGTCTTCTTTATATCCTTTTAAAAGATACATTAATGATTTCTCCACCCTTTGCGGGGTTTCCCTTAATCCTTCCCTTTCAGGGTCTTCACCAAGTTCTTTTATAAGGTCTTTTATTATCTTCTGAAGCCTCAATCCGGTCTTGCGAGAATTATTACGCATGAAACTATCCCGGGACCACCGAGGGTATGAGCAAGCCCTGTACTCGCATCCTTCACCTGCCTTTTACCGCATCTTCCTCTCAATTGCTCGCATATTTCATTAACCATTCTCACTCCTGAGGCACCTATGGGATGTCCGAAGGATTTCAAACCTCCGCTTACATTCACAGGAATTTTTCCATCAAGATAGGTTTTCCTTTCTTCTATCAGTTTCCACCCTTCCCCTCTTTCACATAAAAACAGGTCTTCATAGTTTATTATCTCTGTGATAGTGAAACAGTCATGACATTCAACAACATCTATTTCTTCGGATGGCTTCTTTATCCCTGCCATCTCATAAGCCTTCCTTGCTGCAAACTGTGTGGCTTTAAAACCGAGGAAATCAAATGTGGGGTCAAACTGAAGGGTGAAATATCCACCGTAGGTAGCAAATCCTATTCCTTTTATAAGGATGTAATCCTTCTTAAGAGCCTTTGCTCTTTCTTCCGTTGTCATTATACAGCAGGCTCCTCCATCGGTGGTAGGAGTGCAGTCATAGAGTCTCAATGGTTCAGCAACAGGAGGAGCATTTTCTGCGTCTTCTTCTGTTATTGCCCTCTGAAAATGTGCCTTTGGATTCATGGCACCGTATCCGTGATTTTTCACCGCCACCTTTGATAGAATTCTTCTCGTAAGATTGTGTTCGTAAAGATATCTTGTAGCAAGGAGTGCAAACATTCCCGGAGCAGTTCGCCCCTTACAGAAAAGGGGGTGTCCTTTCTCTATGTGCTGGGCAACGAGACTTCCCCTTGACGGAACATCCCTCATCTTTTCAACGCCCACTGCGAATACCATATCAAACTCTCCGCTTTTTATGGCAAAATAAGCATTCCTTACTGCCTCCATTCCTGTGGAACAATAGTTGGCAACCCTGGTAACAGGAATTGGATAGAGCCCGAGAGTCTCTGCCACAGTGCTTCCTGCATTTCCTTCATAACCCCATGCGTATGGCATGTAGGTCCCGAGCCATCCTGCCTGAAGTTCCTTCTTATCAATACCTGCATCTTCAAGGGCTGAATTGAAACACTCCCAGAGCAAATCCTTATAGTCCTTATCAAAAAGTTCTCCAAATTTGGTTGTCCCTGTCCCTATTATTGCAACCTCTCTCATCTCGTTTTTCCCTTTATCTCCCTAATCCTTTCCCTTGCTTCCTTCTCCATATTCGTTCCCGGTGCTAATTTCAACACCTCATCAAAAAGTTCAAAGGCTTTTTGATAATTCTTTTTGTTCAGGTTTATCCTTCCAAGATAAAGGTTCACCTCTGCAAGATTGAGCTCCGCTCCCGGCATTTTTTTCATCAAATCCATTGCTGTCTCCAGACTCCTTTCAGCCTCATCATAGGATTTCAGTTCAAAGTATGCAAATCCAAGATTTGCATATGCAAGAGCAAAACCAGGGTCCACGGATATAGCCTTTTTAAAGTAAAAGACTGCTCTCCTTATATCTCCCTTCGCATAATAAACAAGTCCGAGATTGAGATAAGCCTGCTGAGGTGTTTTATAGAGAACATCACTCAAGACCTTTTCAAACTCCCTTATTGCCTCATCAAACCTTCCCAGCTGATACAGCACAACTCCAAAGTTGTTTCTTGCTTCAGAATAATCTGGATTTATCTTCAACGCCTTTTCAAAATAAGAAAGGGATTCTTTAAGAAGTCCCTTCCCCATGTAAGCAAGTCCCATGGCATGATAGAGTTTGGGGTCATTCTTCCTTATACTTTCAGCCTTCATGAAATTTTCAATTGCTGATGAATAATCGCCAACCTGCATGAAGGAAAGTCCTGTATTGTAATAGGCATCGTAGAGTTTCCCTTTGTCTTTATTCTCCACAGGCGCACAGACGAATAAAAAGAGAATAGGTAATCCTCTTTTAACTGCTCGCCAGAAGTTTACCAAGTACATATTTTAAGCTCCCGCTTATTTTTGATTTCTTTTCCATCTTTGGAAGCCTTCCAAGCCCGTATTTGTTAATTAAAAATTTTATCGTCTCCCTCTCCTCATCCACCTCTTCTGCACCCTCCTTTTCCTCCACTTCAACCTCAACTTCTTTCTCCTCTTCATCTTCTACTATCTCCACCTCTCCTACATCAACCTTCTCCTTTTCCATTTCATCCATAAATTTTTTAAAATCTTCAAGATTCTCATAATAAAATGGCAGAGTTTTGACTATTTCTTTCATTTCCGGAGGAGAAAGGGAAAGAAGGTCAATCTCCTCCATTATGAATCCCATTGACTCAACCATCTCAAGTGCTTCGTTTTTAACGCTTTCAAAATTTTTTATATCAACGCTTTCTGGATTGTAATTGAAGGTCTTTCCCTCATTGCTCATGAGATAAAAATAAATGAAAGGAAACAGTTTCCTTTCTTTTTCTATAAAAATTATGTAAGCCCTTGCCCCTTCAGCACCCGTTTCAGGAAAATATACATTTGATAGATTCACAGATTTCAGAAGAGCATAAAGTGTGCCCTTCATTCCAACCAGGTTTTTCAGTTTACTTTCAACAAACGGCATTGAAAATATTATAGTTTTCCAAAAGACGATTTTCAATAATTTTGAGATTCCTTATCAAAGTTCAAACTCAACAAACTCTTTGAATTTGCTCGCCCTCTCAAAAATTTCTCCTTCCTTGAGATCAATTAAACGTTCAACAGAAAATTTCTCAACCGCAAAAGAACCCATAGCGCTTCCGTATACAACTGCCTTCTTCATATTATCAAAAGAATAATCTCCTGTATGTGCAAGAAATCCGGTAAATCCTCCTGCGAAAGAATCTCCTGCTCCTGTTGGGTCAAATATCACCTCAAGAGGATATGCAGGAACATAAAAAATTTTATCCCTGTAAAAAAGAACTGCTCCATACTCTCCCCTTTTTATAACGACAAACTCTGGTCCCATCTTCATTATCGCCCTTGCCGCTTTAAGAATATTATACTCTTCTGAAAGCATCCTCGCCTCTTCCTCATTTATGAGGAGCCCATCGGTCCTTTTTAAAACCTCAACAAGTTTTTTTTTGTTTCCTTTTATCCAGTGGTCTCTTGTATCAGAAATCACAAGTTTAGCATTTATCTCATGGAGAACAGCCATCTGGAGCTCGGGATGAATCGCAGCAAGAAAAAGGATTTCAACATTTCTCATTTTTTCAGGCACCTCCGGTTTGAACTTCTCAAAAACATTTAACTCCAGATTGATGGTTTTGGGATTGTTCAGGTCATATCCATAATCACCTGCCCATCTGAAGGTTCTTCCACCTTCAAACTTTATTCCACTTGTGTCAATCCCCCTTTTTTTAAAAAGTTCAATGTATTCCTCGGGAAAATCCTTCCCTACAACTCCTATAATTCCAACCGATGTGAAATAACTCGCACTTATAGAAAAGTAGGAAGCGGAACCTCCGAGAACATCCCTTACCTCTCCGAAAGGCGTTTTTATGGAATCAATGGCTATTGAACCAACAGTAACTGTCTTCATTTCTTTTTCTCAAAATATTTTCCAATGATTGGTTTAAGCTTTTCTATTACCTCCTTATTGGCATAAGAAGGATTGGTCACAAATACATCTTTAAGGCTGTGATTACATTCACAATCGGAATCGCCAATTTTCTCAATACATTTCCTTAGAAGCAATTTTGCCCTCTCAACATTTTTTGCCATCACATTCAATATCATCTCCACCGTAACCTTTTCCTCCGATTGGTGCCAGCAGTCATAATCCGTAACAAGTGCAAGTGTGACATAACAGATTTCCGCCTCTCTCGCCAGTTTTGCTTCAGGAAGGTTTGTCATTCCAATTATATCAGCACCCCAGCTTCTGAACAGATTTGATTCAGCCCTCGTTGAAAACTGTGGTCCCTCAATGCATATGTATGTGCCATTGTTGTGGGATTTAAATCCCAGTTCCTGAGAAGAGGAAAGAAGAAGGTTTCTCAATCTCTCACAGAATGGAAAAGCCATTGAAACATGTGCAACAAGTCCTGGTTCAAAAAATGTGTTTATTCTATTTTTTGTAAAATCAATAAGCTGGTCAGGTACAACGAACTCTCCAGGCTTTATGTGTTCTTTCAGGCTTCCAACAGCGCTCACAGAAAAAATTCTTTTTATGCGGAGAAGTTTAAAGGCATAGATGTTCGCGCGGTAGTTGATATGAGAGGGCATAAAGATGTGCCCCTCTGCATGTCTGCTCAAAAATGCTACTTCTTTTCCTCCAATTCTTCCTATCACTATCTCCGAAGACGGACTTCCGTAAGGAGTATCAACCTTTATCTTTTCCTTTACCTCCATTCCCTCCATTCTGTAGAACCCACTTCCTGCAATTATTCCTATATCCATCTCAAACCTCCTGATTTTTCAAATATAATTCTGCAACTCCTCCAAGCTGTCCGCATGCTGCACCAATATCTGCTCCCTTTCTCTTTCTTATCGTGGTGGAAATGGAATTTTTCAACAATTCCTCCTGAAATTTCAAAATTTCATCCTCATCTACCGGCTCAAACTCACATCCCTCAAAGGGGTTGAAATTTATGAGGTTAACCTTGAAGCGCATCCTGTTCTTTTTGAGAAGGGAGGCAAGTTTTTTTGCATGATTCAGAGAACTGTTCACTCCCTTAAGCATTACATATTCAATGGTAAAGAGAGACTTTGGAGGATGTGGATATCTTTCAACAGCAAACATGATTTCCTCTATCGGATATTTTTCATTTATCGGCATAATTTTTGAACGGGTTTCATTCTCGGGCGCATTAAGGGAAATGGAAAGCGAAACCCTGATAGAATTTCCGAGTTCCTCTATCAGGTGAGGAATTCCTGCTGTTGAAACTGTAACCTTTCTTGGCGAGAAGTTCATTCCCTCTTCTGATGTTATAATTTTTAGAGCACGCACAAGATTTTTCATATTAAGAAGAGGCTCTCCCATTCCCATGAAAACTATATTGGTTGGCTTGAGTGCTGAATCCTTTGAAACTGCTATTATCTGAGACAGAATCTCAGAAACGGAAAGATTTCTTACAAACCCCATCCTTCCGGTTTTACAGAATTTGCATCCAAGAGGACATCCCACCTGGGTTGAAACGCATACGGTCAACCTTTTCCCATCCGGAATGAGAACGCTTTCTATCACCTTTTTGTCCTTAAGAATAAAAGCATATTTTGTGGTTCCATCCTTTGACTCAATTTTTTTCAAAACTGGTGGAAGATAATTCTCAAAATTCTCCTCAAGGTATTTCCTTTCTTCTTTTCTTATGTCGGTCATCTCCTCAAAATCACAGGTAAATTTTTTGTAAATCCATTTGAATATCTGCCCTGCCCTGTATGGAGGAAATTCGTTATTTTCCAGAATTTCCTTCAACTCGTTATACAACAGGTCTTTTATTTCCTGCATATTTCAAGGGAATTGAAGAAATATTTTATTTCAAATTCTGCACTTTCCTTTGAATCGGAACCGTGAACGCTGTTTCTTTCAATGTTTAAGCCGTATTTCCTCCTTATTGTTCCCTCCTCAGCCTTTTGAGGGTCTGTGGCACCCATTATTTTTCTCACCCTGGTTATTGCATCCTCTCCTTCAATTACCATTGGAACGCAGGCACCGGAGGACATGTAATCTATAAGGCTTTCAAAGAAAGGTTTTCCCCTGTGAATGTAGTAAAATCCTTCTGCCTCTTCCTTTAAGAGTTTCACCATCTTCATCCCTATCACTCTCAAACCATTTTTTTCAAAATGAGAAATTATTTCGCCTATGAGGTTCCTTTCCACTGCATCGGGCTTTATTATAGCAAGAGTTCTTTCCTTCATATTATTTTAAATAATTTAAAAACTGCTCAATGTCAAGAAAAGGTTATTTTTGGTCTATGAAAAAGGAAGAGTTAGCCCCACTTTTTCAGAACCCTCCTTATTTCAGGTCATCTTCTTATAATTCCATTGGTGTAGAAATTGTCCCGCAGTTTTCTCAATCGGTTCATCAGAAAAAAGGAATCTTTGATTGGCGAATATCTCCTCGGATTAGGAAGAACTGCAGTGAGTCTCAATGCCTCCTCTTCATCCAAAGATGAGGAATGCTTGTGAAAGTAATAAAGCGATGCTGATTCCGCTCCAAATATTCCATTTCCCCATTCAACTATGTTAAGGTAAATCTCAAGGATTCTCTTCTTGGAAAGAAATAATTCTAATTCAACGGTTAAAAAAGCCTCATAAATTTTTCTTATTATGCTCTTTTTGGGATTCAAAAAAAGGTTTTTTGCAACCTGCTGGGAAATGGTGCTTCCACCCCTCACAAACCTCCTCTTTTTCAGATTTACCTTAATAGCATATTTTATCCCTTCAATATCAAATCCATTGTGCTTGAAGAAGTTTGCATCCTCTGAAATTATAACAGCCCTTACGAGGTTCGGAGATATTTTGCTTAACGGAACCCACCTCTGATTTATTTTTAGAGTTTTCCCTTTTTTCTTTGCTTCTTCAATCCTGTATTTCATCATTGAAGTCATTTTCGGATTGTAAAAATTCAGCATTATTATCTGAATTGGTTTGAATATGTATAGAAAAAGAAATATGGAAGCGATTGCAATTATCCAGTTTCTTTTCCTCTTATTCAATTTTACCTTTTTCCACATCCCTTAAAACCTCTTTTATGGTCTTTTCCCTTTTTTCTGCTATTTTCTTGAGGCTTGAATACTCGTATGAAAAATTTGGCAGTTTTCCAAGCCAGAATGCCTTTTTGACCTCTACCTTTTCCTGACCCAATTTTATGAACTCCTTCCTTCTTAAAAGTTCAATCCTTCCAACTCCATAATATCTGAGACCTATGGTTGTGGTTGTCCTGAATAGAACCGAAGAAATATCAGGAAGTTTCTTCCTTTCACAGATTATGGATACGAGATAACCGGGACGCGATTTTTTCATTATCACCGGAGTAATATAAACCTCAAGGGCACCAGCGGAAAATGCCTTTTCAAAAAGGTCTTCAAACATAAATGGAGGCATATCATCAATGTTTGCCTCAACCACAATTATTTCTTCCTCCTTTACCTCATCGCATATAAATGCTCTCAACACATCAGGGAAAGGATTCTTTTCATACCTTCCAACTCCATAACCTATTCTTTCAACTGAAAATCTCAGGTTTGGATGGAACTCAGCATCCAGTATTCTTAAAATTAACGCACCAGTTGGAGTGGTAAGTTCTCCTGTTCCTTCTCTGAAAACCGGAAAACCCTTAAGAATCTCAAGGGTTAAAGGTGCAGGAGAGGGCATTGAACCATGTGAAAAACTTACAATCCCGCTCCCTATATTTACCGCTGATGAATAAACCTTCTCAATCTGAAAAATCTCCTTTGAAAGGATGGCTCCTGCTATGTCAACAAGAGTATCAAGGCTTCCGAGTTCCTGAAAGTGAATGGCATTAAGTTTTTTACCATGAATCCTGGATTCCGCGGAAAAAAGGATTTCAAAGGCATTTTTTATCTTCTCCTTTATCTCTTTTTTGAACCTCAAATTTTTTAAAATCTCCTTGAACCCTTTATATGTATCAAAAACCCTTTTCTCCCCTCCTTTTATCTCCACCCTCGTTCCACTCAATCCCTTGGTTTCTACCTTCCTTTTTTTTATCTCAAATCCTTTAATTCCTCCTTTCTTCAACTCTTCTTCAAGCTTCCTGTTAGAGAATCCCATATCAAAAAGGGAAGCGAGAAACATATCTCCTGCTATACCGGAAAATGGATCAAGATAAAGAACCTTCAAATTTTTATTTTTCTCTCTCTTATCATTCTTTCGTATGCTGGAGCGAGCCGGGTAAAAAATATGAGAAGGTCAGCCACATCGGTTGGAGAATGAAGTCCCTTTCCTCCATCTCCATAAAACATGTTTACCACCTTGCCCTTTACGAGAACGGGAATTATAAAAGCAGTTGCAGGTTCTCCTCCGAGCATCCTTATAAAATCCTCGGGAATGCCTGATAACTTTCCAACATAATGGCTCTTTGTCTGGAAAACAAATTTGAATGTTCCCATCTCATCTATATTTTTCACAAATCTCCTTATCATCCCCCTGTTCACTCCTTCTCCAATCCCATCCCATCCAATGAGTTTTTCCTTGATCAACACAAAAAGACAGGTTCTCTTAAATTTTTTCATCGCAAGCCTTAAAACCGTCTCACCCAGCTCTTCCCTGGTTTTAGCCCTTTCAAGAAGAACTTTTGCTTCCTCAAGCGAAATGGGTGAAAGTTCCTCTTCCTCAATCTCAACCTCAAACTCTTCCTCTTCTTCCATTTCCTCTTTCTTCATGTACAGTCTTTCAAAATCCTCCTGTGAAAGAAGCTCTTCAGTTGGTTGTTCCCTTTTCTCAATAACTTCTTCCCTCCTCTCTATAACCTCTTCTCTCTTCCCCAAATACTCCTCCCTTTCCCTTTTCGTAAGGAGAATATATCTCGTTTCCCTCTTTATCCCATAATTCCTTTCAAGAAGATACCTTATCAGGATTTCGGGAAGGATATATGGCTTTATTTTCAGACCCGTTAAAAATGTTATTTCATCTATTGCATCTATATTATCTGGTTCCTCCATTATAAGATGAAGTGTTCTGTGTTCTTTTTTGAAAGGAATTACGCGATATTTCTTCGCTATTTCCTTGGGTATAAGGGAAATTACATCCTGTGGAATGTTTTCTATCTCCGAATAGGGTGGAAGGGGAACTCCATACTGGATGCTCAAAAATACAGAAAGGGAATTTACAGAAAGATAACCGAGTTCCACAAGGTTTGTTCCTATCTTTCCTCCAAAAATTACCTGGGATTCCACAGCCTCTTCAAGCTGTTTTTTTGTTACAATTCCATGCTCAACAAGAATCTCGCCCAGTTTCTTCATCACTTTTTAAAATATATGAAAGATGAAAAACTTTCAAGGAAATTATAGGTAAGTTTTGAAAAATCTGAAGCCGTTTTCATAGAAGATTTTTTTAACATCTTCTTCCGCAAAGCCTTTTTTGAGAAGGGCTTTTGCAAGGTTCTGATACTTTGAAACATCTTCAAGTTCTTTCGGAAGGGAAAATATAAAACCATCAAAATCCGAGCCAATGCTTATAAAATCTGTGCCGAATTTCTCAGCACAGTAGGTTATGTGCATAACAACATCCTCTATCCTCCTTGAAAAAATTGAGGAAAGAAAATAGGGATAAAAAATTATTCCCACTATTCCCCCTGCTTCCTTTATTGCTTTTAGCTGGTCATCAGATAAATTTCTCCACATATCCTTCACGCCTCCTATTCCTGTATGAGAAACAAAAGGTGGAGTTTCAGAATGTTCAAGTACATCAAAAAATCCCTTATAACTGATATGAGCAAGGTCTATAATTATTCCTGCTTTATTGAGCTTTTTAACCAGTTCTATTCCCTTTTCTGTAAGTCCCTCATCCCCGAACTTTTTTCTTAAAGAAGGACTTGCGTAAACTGTCTTTGTAAAATGTGAGATGGTGAAATACCTTATTCCCTTTTCTTTTAAAATGGAAATCATTGACAGGTCATCCTCTATCGCATGTGCACCTTCAAGACCAAGAATTATTCCGATTTTTCCCTCTTCAACATTAAGGTCTGAAGAGGATTTTATGAGTTTGAATTCAGGATTTTCTTTCAAAATTGATTCAATGTGATTTAAGGTTCGGAGCAGTCTTTTCTTTTTGTTTTTTGTGTTCGGCGGAACAACTATTCCAAATCCACCTATTTTCAAACCGCCATCAAAAGCCCTCGGTATATCAAAATGATTGAACAACGGAGTGAATCCAAATAAATGCCTGTGCTTTTTTCTGATATTGTATCCAAACCTTTCTGTCCAGATAAATGTATCAATGTGAAGGTCTATTACAGGAAACAATTAAATAAAAAGGGCGGGAAACGGGATTCGAACCCGCGACCCCCGCCATGGCAAGGCGGTGCTCTACCACTGAGCTACTCCCGCATATTTTTAATTATTACACAATTTTAAACTTCTTTCAAGCCTACTGCTGTAGAAGAACATAGACATTGTTCGCAGGGGGAAAGGGGGAATTTGAGTTAAAAGGGGTAAAATTGAATGAAAAACTTCTATTTTGGTGATAGATAGTGCTTTGAAAGGAGCTGGATTTAAAAAAGTCAAAAGGCCAGACCGACCCCAAAAAGCCCCCCGAGGTAACTTTTAAAACTCAGAAGGGCACATCCTCTTCTATTGCTTCAGGAGGTGGTTCTTCGGTTTCCTCGGACACTGCTTCAGTGGATGGAGGAACACCAAGAAGTTGAATCCTCAATGCTACTATTTCTGTAACCCTCCTTTTTATTCCCCCTTTATCTTCATATTCTCTTGTCCTTATTTTTCCTTCAACATAAACCTGCTTTCCCTTTGAAAGGTATTGACCAGCCCATTCCGCAAGTTTTCTCCACACCACAATTTTGTGCCATTCGGTTTTAACTACTCTCTCACCCGTTTTATCCCTGTAGTATTCATTCGTTGCAATTGTAAATGTCGCTACAGAAACCCCATCTTTTGTGTACCTTATTTCAGGGTCCCTTCCGAGATTTCCAATCAGCATCACTCTGTTTAAAAACCCCATCTTTTTTACCTCCTTATCTTAGTTTATAAAAAACCATACCCGAAGAGACCTTCGGATAGAAAAATGTGGACTTGTGAGGTAGTTTCAGTTCTGCCCTCGCAGCCTCAAACACATCTCCCACATAGAAATTCGGTAGAAGGATAAAGGCTTCAATTTCTCCATTGCGGAGCATTTCTAATCCCTTTTCAGAAATTGGAGTGTAGGTAAGAGTTTTTCCCCTCTCATCTTCTTCGGGAAAGAGGATGTCAATCAAAAATTGATGAAGAACCGCCACATCAAGATTTTTCAGAAGTGGATGAATCTGAGAAAGTTTTTCACTTTTGAGGTAGCAGGCATAAATTCCATCTTTTTTGAAGAGTATAAATTTGCCCTTTTCTTTCTTGTGGTTTTCAAAAAACGATTCTATCTCTTTTTCATTTATTTTTATATTAACAAAGTTTTCCATCAGAACCTCATCCAGTCCCTCTTTTCTTTTTAACCCCCTGTGAATCGGATAAACCCCGATGGGAATCTCGCTGAAAGGAACTATAAATGATAAAACAAATTCGCCGGAATTTTCTCCCATTTTTTTGAAGTAATCTCCCACCATCCTTGATGCCTCAAAACGATGGTGACCATCTGCTATCATTAAATCTTTTTTGCTGAGAAGATTTTTAAGGCTTTCAATGAAATCAGTATCCCAGTTTCTCCAGAGCTGGTGGGTTATTCCATCGCTTCCATTTCCTTCTATTAAGGGCTTTGACGAAATTCCAGATTCTATCAGTTTTTTTACACTTTCATCCTGATCTGGGAATATGCAGAATATTGGTTCAAGTTGAAACCCTGTTGTTATTGTTAAATGGAATCTATCTTTTTTAAAAATTTCGTAGGTCTTTTCATGTGGGATTATCCTCTTTCCATCCCAATCCCTGTTATAAAGAACTGCTATTATCCCTGTTCTTTCTATTTCCTTATCCAGAAAATTTGTTTTATGCCTGTAGATATATATTGATGGTTTTTCCTCTTCAATAAAGATCCCATCTTCTATCCAGAAAAAAATTTTATTTTTTATCTCTTCATACCATCCATGAGGAGGGGGTATGTGTTCGCTTCTTATAAGGTTTGCAAAGGAATAGGGATTTCCATTTATTATTTTGAGATACATCTCTCTTTCAATTATGTCATAGGGGGGGCATATTACATCTAATGGATTCAATTTTTCTGAATTGTATCTGTACGCTTTGAATTCCTTAATTTTCGCCATTATGATTTTATTTATTATAATCTCAAAAAATAATCAAGTAATTTCGCAATGATTTCCTGAATCAATCATCCACCTATCAGATGCATCCCATAAGAAGGGATTTCTTTTTCTCTCCGTACATATTTTTTGTAAACAACTATCTCCCTCAACTTTTCAACAAGGTTTTCATCATCGGATGTGGCAATTATGCCTTTTAAATCCGCATAAAGGGAGCTTTTGAGGCAGAAAAGGAGTTTCCCTTCCGGTGTGATTCTCAATTTTGAACAATTTAAACATCCTTCATCTGAATCAGATGAGATGATTCCAATAACAGGCTTATTCTTATTTACAAGAAACTTCACTGCCTTACCATATCTCCCTAAGGGGAAAAGGATAAATTTTTCTTTTATGATTTTCAGTATCTCTTGTTCACAAACTTTTAAAGTTTCCGAAAAATTTCCCATCTTTCCTCTCGGTCTGAATGACATAAGCTCAATAAATCTGACCTCGCTTACACCAGCCTCTATCCCCCACTCTATTATGTGTGGAATCTCATCCTCGTTTATTCCCTTAAGGACCACCGTATTTATCTTGATGTTCAAACCCTTTCTCAATCCCTCCTCCAGGTTCTTCATAATCCTCTCAAAAGCATTCAGACCTGTTATATCTTCAAATCTCTTTCTATTTAATGTGTCAAGACTTATGTTAATTGATAAAGGCTTTTTGATTGATAAAAAATCATCAATAAATTCATTGAGATAATAGCCATTTGTCGTGATCCCTATACTTTCTACCCCATCTATTTTAGAGGTTTCCATAAGAAGGGTTGAAAAATTACTTCTCAACAATGGTTCACCACCTGTAAACCTGACCTTCTTAACCCCGATTCTTGAGAACCCTCTTATAACTCTTAAAAGCTCTTCAAAAGAGAGAATGGAACTTCTTTCCCTCAACAAAACAGGACCGTACGGCATACAATAAAAACATCTGAAATTGCATCTATCAGTTAGAGAAATTCTTAAATAATCAATTTTCATTTATTGTTTGTGGCAGTAAACGCAGGGTCTATCCTTCGTCCGTTTTATCCCCGGACGTTCATCGCTCCATCCCTTTGGATGTGGTTTCCCTCCCGGACCACCTACCCTGTGACATCCTATGCATACTGTGTTTGCTCCGTCTTCATGACAGGAGGAACAGCTTGCTATGTTCTTTCTCGCTTCCTCTCCGTGGATTGAAAGCCATCCCTGGGGATGGGGTGATTCAACACGAGGATGACAATCAGAACAGAATTTCCTTGTATGACATCTATAGCATCTTGACGGGTCTGCTTTTGCCTCTATGGTATGCCTTGTCTTCCACTCGCCCCTGTGCGGGTATGATGGCTCAAGGTCACCGAAGTTCTTTTCCGATGGCTTCAGTCCCTGTCTTACTGAATGACAATCCGCGCAGAAATCCGTTGAGTGGCACTTTAAACAGGATTCTTCTTTTCGTATGGCTACTGATTTGTGAGAGGTTATCCATGCTGAAAGGTGGGTGAGTTCTTTTATTTCCTCCACATCGTGACAGGAAATGCATGTATTTCCTTTTCTTATATTATCCTTATGTTCTTTGAAAAGTTCGGTTTCTTCTGTAAGGGTATGGGATGAAAAAAGGAATCCTGAGAGAATTAAAATTATAAAACCTTTAAATAATTCCTTCATCTTTTCACCTCACAAAAGTATTTCAATTTTTCCATAACCTTTCCAGTTCCAGTCCGAAGATATCCCCTCATAAAGGCTTACTCCTGCATTTATCCTCATCCAGTTGAGAATTTCATAGTTGAGGCTCAAAAGAGCCTGAAAAGCGTAGCCTGCTTTTTCCTCACCAATTTTTATTTTTTTGTCAAACAGGTCCCACAGAATTTCAAAATCAGAACTCATTTTTTTGACCACCTTTGCATGCATTCCAACCCTGAATTCTGTATAATCAACATCATCGCTCATCTGTAATCTGGAAACCTCAAGTATCGGAACATAATCCCCGTCCCTGAAAAACTTAGAAAGCCTCAAAGAGAACCTGTGAGCCTGTCTTGATGGGTCAAGGTAAAGCATTGCTTCATATCCCGGAAGGATTTGCAATCCACCCTTTTCAAGTGTAAATTTTATCCCGGGGTCAAAATAGTTTCCAAAGGCGAAAACGGAAAGGACAGATTGATTACCGAGAAAAGAAGAGGTGCTTCTGTAACCTACTTCCAGATTGAGCTCTTTAAAAAATTTCCTGTTGGTAAACCATGTCAGGTTTATATCTCCATCCGCAAACTCATTATAGGTTATATCGTATGAAAGGTAGCCATTAAGGTTAAACTTTCCAAAAAATGACCATCCGTCAATTCCTATCCTGTTAAAATTTATGTCATCCCTTTCAGCCTCATAAAGATAGGAAATCCCTATCTCACCCCTGTCATCCCATCTGTGCGATAACCTCGTCCCTGTTAGCCAGTTTCCCTTTCTTTCTTCGTCAAGTTCATCAAACTGGGAACCTCCATAGATTTCAACCATGCTTCCCTTTTTAAACCTGTAAGAAAAATATCCCCCGTCAAATTGCTTGAGGATTGGCGAGGCTCCCGAGGCAACAAAAATCCTTCCTCCCTTCGCATCTATGCCAAGTTCTGGATTCCTATACCTCAAATACCCGTAGATGAGTTTACTATCGCCCCTCTCCCCTTCCCACCAATCCAGGGTCTGAACCTCTCCCCAGAGGGAGAGATTCACCTCAAGACCATTTACTCCTGCGTCAGAAGTTCTTATTGAAAGAAACTCGTATAGTGGTGCGAGATTCGCAGAAACCCCTGTTCTCTCTTCCTCAAAAAGAAGCCATATTGTTTTTGAATTTATTTCATATTTAAATGCAAGGGCAGAACCCTTGAAGCACAAAATTACCATAATGACGCTCAAGAAAAATGACAAATTCTTCTTCATAGACTCACCTCCTTAGGAAAATGTAAAACATCCTTTATATACTCAAAATCCATTTCAACCCATTTATGCGTAAGTTTAGCAATAATAGAATAAAACCCATCATTTTCTTTTTCAACGATTTTTAAGAATTGCGGAACCCATTGAAGAATGTGTTCTTTCAGGAACTTCCTCTCTCTGTGTAACCACTTCAGTGCCTCTTCAAAGGACTCCTTCCATCCCTCACTTTCTTTCACACACATCATTGACATAAATTTTAACTCACAAGTTATGTGGTCTTGAGGTCCTGTGGTCTCATCAATTATTCCAAATCCACAATCTGCATAGAACCTCAT
>JBBIVP010000005.1:13247-28058 GCA_037439705.1 bacterium | reverse complement strand
AGGATTACATTCCGGAAGATTCAGTTCAGCTCATCCCGACTCAAGATAAATCCGCAGTAAATTATATGCTTAAGGAAGAAGGAAATATAGACCTTATAATTCCAAGAGGGGGTGAAGAGCTTATCAGATTTGTTGTTGAGAATTCAAAAATTCCGGTTATTAAGCATTATAAAGGGGTATGTCATGTTTATGTGGACAAAGATGCTGATCTTGAAAAGGCATTGAGAATTGTAATAAATGCAAAAACACAGCGTCCGGGTGTGTGTAATGCAATGGAGACCCTTCTCGTCCATAAAGATGTGGCGGAAAAATTCCTTCCACCTGCAGCAAAAGAGCTTATTGGGAGAGGAGTGGAAATAAGGGGATGTGAAGAGACAAGAGGGATAATACCTGAGGCAAAGCCAGCCATAGAAGATGATTGGTATGAAGAGTATTTAGCCCTTATTCTCGCAGTCAGGGTTGTTAATTCTCTTGATGAGGCTATTGAGCATATAAGAAAATATGGTTCGGAGCATACCGACGTCATCGTTACCGAGAATTATTCTTCCGCGATGAAGTTTATTAAAATGGTCAATTCTTCTTCAGTGATGGTAAATGCTTCAACAAGATTTTCTGATGGATTTGAATACGGTCTGGGTGCAGAAATAGGAATTTCCACTACAAAAATCCACGCTTTTGGTCCGATGGGTCTTGAGGAACTCACCACCACAAAGTTCATAGTGTTTGGAAACGGGCAGGTTAGGGAGTAGAACTGAAGAAGAGGTTAGGAATATTTGGAGGAAGTTTCAATCCCGTTCATTATGCACATCTGAGAATTGCAGAGGTGGCGAGAGAAGAGTTTTTTCTTGAGAAGGTTCTGTTTATTCCAACTTATATTTCCCCACATAAGTCCCAGGAATTTCTCCAGCCACCACACCACAGGGTAGAAATGCTCAGAATCGCATTAAAGGGAAACAAAAATTTTTCAATTTCTCTTGTGGAAATAAAAAGAAGGGGAATTTCATATACGGTAGATACTCTCAGGGAATTGAAAAAGAGATATCCGGATAGAGACTTGTTTCTTATCATGGGTTCCGATTCTCTAAATGAGATTCACACATGGAAGAACTGGGAAGAAATCCTCATGCTTTCAAACCTTATAGTTTATAAGAGAAAAAACCACGAGCCTTCTCCTCCTCCGGGATATAAGGAAAAAGCATCAGGGTTTTACAATCCATCATCTGGAAGGACAATAGAGATAATTTCCGGTCCTTGGCTTGATATATCAGGAGATGAAATAAGAAGGCTTATGGTTGAAGGGAAAAGTGCAAGGTATCTTCTGCCAGATAAAGTTCTTGAGTATATAAAAATGCATAGATTGCAGAAATACTGGAAGAGGTTAAATGAAGGTGGATGATGTGGTAAAAACAATTGCAAAGAAAATTTATGAGAAAAAAGGAGAAGACCTTATAATTATTGATGTCCGTGAGAGATTTCCTTTCGCTGACTATTTCGTGATAGCAAGTGGGACATCCGAAAGGCACATAGAGAGCCTCTGTCTTTTTATCCAGGAGGAACTTTCTCCGCTTGGCATATATCCTGAAGGAATAGAAGGGTATCCTGGCTCGAGATGGATCTTGATGGATTATGGAGATGTGATTCTTCACCTCTTTCTTCCGGATGTCAGGAGATTTTATGACCTTGAGGGACTATGGATTGATATGCCATTTTTCAAATACGACCCTGAAAAGGACGAGATAATAGAGATCAGGAGAATTAAGTAGAGATAACAGACAGCCCCCCTCTCAAACAAACCCCCTCTGGAAAAGTTAAGGTATATGCGACATTAAGGAGTGAGAGGGAGAGATGAAACAAATCCCTTGGTTTAAAAAGCCCCTTAAATTATCTCATTCAAACTCATAAAATGTCGCATAAGTATATAACTTGTACAACGGCTTGACATTTTGTGAAAAATGGTTTGAAATTTAAAGAGTGAAAAGGACATTTTCCATAATTTTTCTTTTTCTGTTGGGATGCGGCGAAGAAAAAGTTATTCCTGTTGCTGTTTCCACGAATGTTATAAAAAGGGATGTTCTGTCATCATCTCCGAAATTGGCGTTTAACAGAGACGGAGAACCAGCGGTTGTGTTTGTTAACGAAGAAATTGCTCAGGCTGAATTTGGAATTTTAAGAGGAAATGAATGGATGGTATCAAAAATTGGAATTTCCTATCCGGTTCTTGAAATTGGAAAGGCAATATGGACATCAACAGAAAATTTTGCATTTACAGGTTATGATATGGGGAATCTTACTATGTTCAGAAAGACTGCAGGTGGCTGGATTTCTACACTAATTGATGCTGAGGGAGATACAGGGGCTTGTTCAGATATGGTAGAGGACAGGGATGGTGGATTAAATTTTTCCTATGTGAACCTTTCAGGTCTGGACCTTATATATGCGAGGGTTTATCTCGGAGAGATTTTGAGGGAGACCGTTGATCCAGGATATTATGAACTTGTTGGAGGAGGAGAGGTTTTTTCAGCCACATCAATTACCCTGGATAAAAAAATGATTCCCCACATCTCCTATTATGAAGGATTTCACGGTGTTTTAAAACATGCATGGTTAAAGGAAGATAAAAGCGGGTGGAATGTAGAAGTGGTGGATGGTAATTCTGACAGGGGAAGATTTAATTCCATATTCTATTCATCATCCTGCGATTGTATTCGTATTGCCTATTACGATATGAACGTGAGAAACCTTATTTTTGCAGAAAAAAAAGAAAACTGGAAGATAGAAAGTGTTGATACTTCTGATTTGAATGTGGGCAAATTTCCCATTCTTCTTGAGGATGAAGAGGGAGAGCCTGTCATTCTATATTTTGATGTTGAAGATGCAAGCATAAGGATGGCAAGGAGGAAAAAAGGAAACTGGAAGATTTTTCAAATTTCTCAAACGAGGGAAGATAACTGTCCTGTTCTCGTATCAGAGTTTGATGCAAAAATATATTCTGAAAAATTGGGGCTGGTCATTTCGGACAGATTGAACAGGGAGGTCAGATTTGCTGAGGAAAATATGGAGGTTTTTCAGTGAGGTTTAAATTTTTGAGCGTTTTTTTATTATTCCTGCCATTCTCAATCGCTTCCCAGGAGGTTTGTAAGAGCACTTCCTCAAAACCGAACTTCCAGAGGATTATAAATAGAAAGGGAGAAGCCATTTCTCTGAGCCTGAAAAAAGATGGATTGCCAGCTTTTACATTTTTTGACCATTTAAATAAGAATCTTACATTTGCAGGGGCAAAAAGGGATGGCTCATGGGGAATGAAATCAATAGCGGAGAGCACATCAGGAAGGATGGAATCCGTTCTCATTTCAGCAGATGAACCATTAATAGTTTTCACAAATGGAAATGGAGTTTACTCGTTCAGAAACGGAGTAAATGTTCTTCATTCAGAGGATGGAGGTTATGCAGCTGGAATAAGTGCAATAAATGTTTCCGGAGAATTGATAACATCTTATTATTTTATCTCTCAGGACAAAAAGAGATGGAAGTTGTGGCTGGTAAAAGGGAAAAATTATGTCCCTGTTAAAGAAGGGGTGATACATCAAAATCTTCAGGAAGAAAATCTTTTGAACGGGGTATCATCAACTATTATTATATCTGGCAATGATGTTCATCTTCTTTATACAAATCTTGAATCAGGAACCCTTGATGGAACACTTCTTGATATGGAATTAAAAATAAAGAATACATCAACCATTTTTAAACTCCTCCCTTCCACAAAGAAATTTATTGCCCAGTGGATGAAGCCATTTCAGGAGGGAAATTTGTTTGGCATAACCTTTTATAATAGCCATCCGGATGTAAGCTGTCTCGGAATTCTTATGAATGACGGTGTCTGGTCTTCTCCCGAATATCCATTGAAAAGGGGAGGGTTTGGAATTTTTTCGCATCCATTTTTGATTGATGGGTCACTTTCCATATTCGCCTTTGATGGAAGTTATGGGTCTGTGGTTTTTGTATCAAAATTTGAAAAATTCTGGAGGTTCAAAAGGCTTGAATCAAAGGGATTCAATGGATTGTGGATTTCTGCTATTCCCATTCCTCCTGATGATTTCATTTTTGCTTTCGCTTCAGCAGATAAAGAGATAATTGAGGTGCACTATCTTTCGGATTATTGAAATGAAGAGATTTCTGTTTTTATTGGTTATTTTCCTTTCCTGTGCAGAAGAAAAGAAATTTGACAAAAAAGCACCCTCAGGACTTCCGGAATGGTTCAAGGAAGTGGTTTTTTATCAGATATTTCCGAGAAGTTTCATGGATTCGGATGGGGATGGAATTGGTGATTTGAGGGGAATAATAGAAAGACTTGACTACCTTGAGGACCTCGGAATCGGAGGGATATGGCTGAATCCGATTTACCCTTCCCCTTACAAGGACTCAGGATATGATATCGCTGATTACTACGGGATTAATCCCGATTACGGAGATATGAAGGACTTTGAGGATCTTCTTTATGAGGCTCACAGGAGGAACATAAAGATATTTCTTGACGGAGTATTCAATCATACATCTGACCAGCACCCATGGTTTCTTGAATCAAGAAGTAATAGAGAAAATCCCAAGAGGAACTGGTATGTCTGGTCGGATTCTCCTTATTTCAACTGTAATGACATAATTGTCATGCCGGGAACATTTGGAGGAGAAAGGTGGACATACCATCAAAAAACTGATCACTATTACTTTCACAGGTTCTTGAAGGAACAGCCTGATTTGAACTTTTGGAATGAGGATGTTCAAAACGCAATAATTGATGTGGTGAGGTTCTGGCTTGAGAAGGGAGTTGATGGTTTCAGGCTTGATGTGGCTGATTCCTATTTTGAGGACCTATTAAATAACCTCTGCGTCCACAGAAATGAAACCCATGAATTTCTTAAAAAAATGAGAAGGGTTTTTGATGAATATGAAGGAAGGGCGATGATAGGGGAAGTGTGGGGATTGCCATCCCAGATAAATAGATATACTGGAAATGATGAACTTCACATGATTTTCAACTTTATTCTGACATATGCCCTTTATTCCTCCGCTCTTTTTGGCGGAAAGGAGTTTGTTGATAATGTTCTTCATGAGACATTTCTTTCGTTTCCAGAAGGAGGATGGCAGGGAATTGTTATAGGAAATCACGACATACCAAGGTCCTATTCTATAATGGGGGAAAATGATGAAAGGGCAAAAAATCTGGCTTTCCTCCAGATGACGCTCCCGAGCACCCCATTTGTTTATTATGGGGAAGAAATAGGAATAAATAACGGAAAGGATGTGGTTGTTGACTGGAGGGATATCGCAAGAACGCCGATGCAATGGAATGATAAGGAAAATGCAGGTTTCAGTTCTAAAAAGCCCTGGATTCCTCCTTCAGGAAACTATAAAATCAAAAATGTTGAATCAGAAAGGAAAGCCCCGTCCTCTCTTTACAATTTTTACAGAAAATTGATAAGGACGAGAAACGCCATCCAGCCTTTAAGAAAAAGGGGATATATTTCAGTTGATACAAAAGATAACGGTGTCTTTGCATATTTCAGAGGTGAAGAGGACGATTGGGTTCTTGTCATTTTAAACCTTTCATTTTTTGATAAAATAATAAAAATTGACCTCACGGGAACTCCGTGGGAGAAGAAAAGGGGAGAGGTCCTTGATGCCTTTAACGATGAAAAAGTTTTAGCACTCACAGAGGAAAACTTTACCTCCTATTCAATATATATGCCAGTGAACCAGAGGCGAATTCTGATTTTAGAAAAATAAAACTTTTTGACATGTTTTTTTAATCAGAATTTTCATCATGGGCGCGATTTCCATATTGGTCTACATTTTTTTGAAATACTTGACTTAAAAATAATAATTGTGTAAAAAGAACGCATGGCAGAGGAAGTAAAGAAGAAAAGGAAGGGACCAAAGAAGAGTCCATCGGTTAAAAAAAGGGAGAGGCAGAATATAAAGAGAAGATTGAGGAACAGGTGGTGGAAGGGAAGAATAAAAGCTGCAAAAAAAGCTCTATTCGATGCGATAGAATCAGGGAATAAGGAACAGGTTGAGAAGTGTTTGAGGGAGGCGGTTTCCATAATCCAGAGGGCGGGACAGAATGGTATAATTCATCCGAGAAAGGCAGCAAGGGATGTTTCAAGACTTTACGAGAAGGCAAACCAGATTTTGTTGAAGGTGTCATAATGGCCAAGAGATGTGAAATATGCGGTAAGGGTCCAATTTATGGAAATAAGGTAAGTCACGCTAACAATAGGTCTTCAAGAAGATGGTTTCCGAATCTTAAAAAAGTAAGGATAAAAACAAAAGAAGGGACAAAGAGAATAAAAATATGCATAAGCTGTCTCCAGAGAGGGGCTCATCTGAAGGAAGCTTTAGCATAAATTTAAAGGGATTCTATCTTGAGTTTTCCCTATAAAATTCTTGATCAGGAAATTCCTGTTCCTATTGGAGCAACCGTTGAACTTACTTACAGATGTAATCTTAAGTGCATCCACTGTTATGTCCAAAATCATTATTATTCAGAACTCGGATTTGAAGAATGGAAAAAGGTTATTGAAGTTTTAAGAAAAAATGGGGTCATTTTTTTAACCTTTACTGGAGGAGAACCATTTTTGAGAAAAGATGCAATAAAAATTATGGAGTTTGCTTCAGAAAAAGATATAGCTTTGAGGATATTCACAAACGGGAGTTTTTTAAATGAGAATATTTCAAGAAGGCTTCAGAAACTTAAAATCCTTGAAGTGGAGATGAGCATTTATGGAGATGAAAGAGTTCACGATTCCATTACAGGAGAGAAGGGTTCTTTCAAGAAGCTTTTGAAATCTCTGGAACTTTTAAGAAAAAGGGGAATTAAAGTGAATTTAAAAATGGTGGTTATGAAACAGAATAAGGAAGAAATTGAAAAAGCGAACAAAATAGGTGAAGTTTTTGGTTCAAAAACATATTTTGACTTTTTTATAACTCCGGCGGACAATGGCGATATGGCGCCAACATCCTTAAGACTGAATGAGGATGAACTTCTGGAAGCCCTGCGGGTTGTGAGGGAAATTTTTAGCACCTGTGAGCAAATCCCCAATGAAAAAATTGAAAATCGTAGATATCTGTGTGGAGCGGGTGTAAATTTCTTTAACATTGACCCTCAGGGTACAGTATCACCATGTATTCAATTGAGAATTCCCTGTGGAAACATAATTCAACAAAATTTTGAAAATATATGGAATGGAAAGGAGATAAAGAAAGTAAGAAGGCTTCTCAGAAAATTAGTAAAAAAGTGCGAGGGATGTCCATCAGTAGATTTTTGTCATTATTGTGTAGGTATCAACTTTCTGGAGAATAAAAATTTTCAACAGCCTTCAAAATATTCATGTATGCTTGCGAATGCACGAAGAAAGGTATATAATGAAAGAATAAAATTTTAAGGAGAAAAAGATGATTGTAGTGCTTAAAGAAGGAGCAAAAGAAGAAGACATAGAAAAGGTCAAAAAAAAAGTAGAGGAGCTGGGCTATCAACCCCATTTGCTCAGGGGAGTGTTGAGAACCGTTATAAACTGTATAGGAGATGAAAGGGGAAAGGAAGACAACAAAATTCTTGAAGCAATTGAGCCCGTGGAGAAGGTTCTTATGGTCCTTGAACCTTACAAACTTGCTTCAAGAACTACAAATCCTGAAGGGACAAGGGTTCAAATTGGCAAAGATGTTATTATAGGTGGAGAAAAAATTGTTGTGATAGCGGGTCCCTGTTCTGTGGAGAGTAAGGAACAGATACTGGAAATTGCCGAGAAAGTGAAGGAAGCAGGAGCTCGCGCATTGAGAGGGGGTGCTTTCAAACCGAGAACCGCTCCATATTCATTCCAGGGGCTCGGGAAAAAGGGACTTGAAATGTTGGCAGAGGCCGGGAAAAAAACGGGACTTCCTGTGGTGACAGAAGTGATGTCACCTGAAGATGTGAAAACAGTTGCAGACTATGCAGATGTCCTTCAGGTTGGAGCAAGAAATGTCCAGAACTTTCCTCTTTTGAAAAAACTTGGCAAAATAAATAAACCTGTTCTTCTCAAGAGGGGATTGATGACAACAATTGAAGAATTCCTGCTTGCTGCAGAATATATTCTCTCCGAGGGAAATCCAAATGTGATTCTCTGTGAAAGGGGGATAAGAACATTTGAGACAGCCACAAGGAACACACTGGATATTTCAGCAATTCCAGTTCTGAAGAAAAAGACCCATCTGCCAGTGATTGTTGACCCGAGTCATGCAACAGGTTATTGGGAATATGTGCCTTCTATGTGTTATGCAGCTATTGCAGCAGGTGCGGATGGACTTCTTGTAGAGGTTCATTCCAATCCAGAGGAGGCTCTCAGTGATGGAACCCAATCCCTTAAACCAGAAAAGTTTAAAATTATGATGGAAAATCTTTCAAAATTTGTTAGAGCAACAGGAAGAAAACTATAATTTGGTAGATAAAAAATCAACAAAAAAAGTTTATTTGGTCGGAATATGTGGAATAGGAATGAGCGCTCTGGCCGGTATGTTTAAAGAGTCGGGCTGGCATGTTGAAGGCTCTGATAAAGCATTTTTTCCTCCAGCCTCAGACTTATTGAACGAACTAAAAATCCCTTTAAAAAGGGGTTATTCAAAAGAAAATGTACCTGAAAATTTTGATTGCTATGTAATAGGAAATTCCATTTCCTCAACGAATGAAGAGGCAAGGCATATAATTGAAAGTGGTAAGCCATATACTTCAATGCCCGAGGCACTCAATAATTTTTTTTTAAAGAATAAAAGGGTAATTCTCGTAACAGGAACCCACGGAAAAACCACTGTTTCTTCTGCAATTGGATGGATGCTTAAGGAACTGGGGCTTTCCGCAGGTTTCTTTGTCGGTGGAATTCTTAAAAATACAAACAGGTCTTTCTCTATCGGAGAGGAATTTTATGCTGTGGAAGGAGATGAGTATGAAACCTCATTCTTTGACAAAAAGCCAAAGTTTTTTCACTTTTCACCAGAGATCTTGCTCATCAACTCTCTTGAGTTTGATCATGCAGACATTTATAAGGACATAAACCATCTTAAAGGAACCTTTCTTGAACTTATAACCAGAAATTCTTCTACAAAAATTCTCTGTTCTTCTGAATGGGAACATTTAAAGGATATGGTAAGAAGGTCAGGGAGGGATGTTTTGTGGTTTGGAAGGGGGGAGGAGAGTCTTTATAAACCAGTGGAAGTTAAAAACGGTGAATTTATTTTTGAAACGCCAAATGGGAGAATTGTGGTTAAAAACAGATATTTGATTGGAATGCATAATGCATCAAATTTTTCAGCAGTCATTGCGGTGGCTGCCCTTCTTGGACTGGATTTGAACAGGGTAGTTTCAGCAATGGAAGAATTTAAGGGGGTCAGGAGTTTGTTGGAGAGGCGAAGGGGATAAAAATCTATGATGATTTTGCCCACCACCCTACTGCAGTTCTTGAGACAATAAAAGCCTTCAGAATGACTTTTCCTGAAAGCAGGATTGTATGTGTATTTGAGCCAAGAACCCATTCTTCAAGAAAAAAAGTTTTTGAAAAAGAATATATTTCATCTTTTCAAAACGCTGATATAATTTTTTTACTTCCTGCCTATGGAAAATCAAATCTCAAAAATGATGAAGCAATTTCTGAAGATTTTATTGTAACTTCATTAAAAATGAATGGAAAAATTGCTTATCCTCTTGATGGATACAGGGATATATTAAAAATAAAGAATTCCCTTAAAGAGGGCGATGTAGTAATTTTTATGTCTTCAGGAGATATGGAAGGAATGCCCTACCTTCTTCTTGAATCCATTCAGAAAGGATAGTTTTAAAACATCATGTTAATTTTTTAACTTTCCGCCCATCAAATACTTGCTTTAAAATTCCTTTTAATTATTATTTTTCTCCATGAGAGCATCAGAGTTTTTGCTTTTTTATGAAGAGAATACGAAAAAGGCGGAACTTCTTACCACCCCGATTTCCCGACTCCCTGTAAGTTTGAACGGTGAACCCCTTCAAGGAGTTATAAAGTCTGTGAAGGAAAAAATGGAGGAGATGGGGTTTGTGATAAGACCGAATTTTTACCTTGGGGTGGAGTATTCTTGTTGCATGGGTACATCCAATATTTCAGTTCCGTTCTGGGACACCAATAAATTAATAAGGGAACTCTGTATAGAAGCAGGAAAAACGCTCTTTTCCATTGATGAACTTCCTGCTGTAATATGGCACGAAGTGGGTCATGCATTTTGTTATCTTTATAAACTCTACAGAGCCCGACCTTTCAGAAGAATATTCAACGTGAAAGGACATTTTTTTAATACCTATCCATCAAAGGATTATTTTAAAAAGAAGCCATGGAGCAGGGAGTATGTAAATCTTACAGGAGACCACTATGCCCAGAAGCATCCTGATGATGATTTTGCAGAAACATTTGCAACTGTGATGCTCCTTGGTAGAAAGTGGAGAAAGGTTTACAGATTTAAACCGGGTGCAATGGTGAAGCTTGAATGGACAGAGAATATTATCAAAAAGCTTAAAAGAAAACCTCCTGTTGTTGAAAATGACCCTTCTATAAAAGTGAAGCCGGTAGAGGAGTTCAACATTCAGCTTTATAAATTTTTCAATCTTTCACCAAAGAAATATATAAAGAAGGCTACAGGCTATATTGACCCTTATTTGCTCAAAATTTTTTCAAAAAATCCAAAGAAAGAAAAACTTTATATACTCCTTTCAGAAGTGATAAAAAATGAAAAGAGACTTCTGACGGAGAGGATTTCAAAAGCCACAGATGTCAAAAAGGAAGTAATTTCAGACATTCTTAAGAAATTTGCAGTAAGGGGGGATGAGATAGGGCTTTATGTAAGAAAAAGGGAACTGGAAAAGAAGATGATTGAGCTCATTTCCCTTGTCTCAGCATTAGCCGAAAATTACAAGACAAAAGGGATATTTATTCCTCAAACCCCATGAGTTTGGACTGAATTGGAAGGTTCACTTTGATGGGCGGAGAATTAAAGTGTTACATTTTTGTTTTGCTTTCCATTTTTTCTTCAGAAAAGATAAAAAACATATCATTTCCTCCTTCAGTTCATAAATTTGAAAAATTTGAGGTGAGATTTGACATTGAAGAAGAATATCTTAATCCATTTGACCCGGATGAGGTTGATGCAGGTGCTGAAATAATTACTCCTTCAGGAACTACATTATTTGTTCCAGCCTTTTACACCCAGGATTTTGAAAGGTATTTAGAATCCGGAGTTGAACGATTTAAACCCCTTGGTGCTCCCTACTGGGCAATAAGGTTTACACCCTTTGAAACAGGAACCTACAGATTTTTTATAAAGGTAATAGACCATTCAGGTGTGTTTCAGACAGATGAGATGGCATTTGAAAGCCTTTCCCCAGATAATAAGGGTTTTGTAAGGGTGAATAAAGAAAATCCCTTTTATTTCTCTTTTGATAATGGTGAGCCTTACATACCAGTAGGTTTTAACATCGCATGGACATCAGATGATACGGGAAGTTTTTATTACGATTATTTCCTTGAAAAACTCCATAATGCAGGTGGAAACTATGCAAGAATCTGGATGTCCCATTATTTTCAGGGGCAGACAATAGAATGGAATTCAACCCATCCATCAGGAATTTATCATGGACTTGGATTTTATAGTCTTGAAGCAGCGAACAGAATTGACAGAATATTTGAAAAGGCTGAATCTCTCGGCATTTATATCCAGTTAGTTCTTCTTTATCATACTGCTTTTGAAACCTCCATATGGTCTTCATGGAATGAGAATCCGTTCAATATAAAAAATGGGGGTATGTTAAGTTCTTCCATAGAGTTTTTTTCATCCCATGAAGCAAATGCTTTTTTTGATAAAAGGTTGAGATACATAATTGCAAGATGGGGGTACTCTCCCAATCTCCTTGCCTGGGAACTCTTTAATGAAGTTGACGGTATAATCGGTTATTACAGGAATAGAGATGTTATAAAGAACTGGCATATTGACAAAATTAGAAAGATAAGGAAATGGGATGTTCATTCTCATCTTATAACCACTTCTTTCACCAGCCCATACTTTCTTGATGAGCATCAATTCTGGGACCTGGAAGGGCTCGATTACACCCAATATCATGCTTATCTCGCCCCTGTATTCGGAATTTCGGAACAGATGGTAAGGTCAGCAGAGGCTTTGAGGAAATTCAATAAACCAACATTCGCAGGAGAGTTCGGTATTTACTGGTTGCCATCATTTAATCTCCATGACCCTTATGGAGTGAACATTCATAATGGTGTATGGGCATCCATCCTTTCAGGAAATGCAGGAACTGCCATGTCATGGTGGTGGTATGATTACATTGAACCCAATAACCTCTGGTATCACCTAAAGGGAATTTCTGAGTTTGTTAAGGGAGAGAGTTTTACCGATTACAGGGAGTTTTTCTATGAAGGAGTTGGCAAATTTAATTTTTCTCCTGTAGAAGTCCTGGGGATTAAGTCAAAATCAGGAGCGCTTTTGTGGATTCACGATAAAAGCAGTGAATGGGATAAAACTAATTTTCCGCATGAAAGAACTGAGTTGAATGTGAATGTAGAAGGATTGATTGACGGTGAGTATTCTCTTGAATTCTGGGATACAAAAGATGGAAGAATTGTTGAGAGAGAAAATCTCGTTGTGAAAGAAGGGGTTGCAAAGATAAAGGTCATTCCTTTTAAAGGAGATATTGCGGTTAAGTTGAAATATAAAGGGAAGGTTTTGAAAGGATGTGGATGCAACGAGGGGAAGAGTTCTTTTTCATGGATTTTGATTGCAGTTGTTTTATGGATAATTCATTATTATAAAACAAGGGTTTCTAATTTCTCTTTTTTCAAATAAATTGAAGGGGGTTTTTCTTTTCTTTCCGTAACTATATCTATCATTTTTTTTCCGCATTCAGGATGGAGGAGAGTTTCTGAGAGTTCACATAGAATATGGGGGACAAAACTTCTTTCTAATATCTGGGGGTGGGGAATTTTTAACCTGGGGGTATTTAATATCATATCTCCGAAAAGTAGGATGTCTATGTCAATTGTTCTTGGCATTTTTTTTCCCTTGTTTTTTCTTCCAAGAGTTTTTTCAATAGATTCCACAACATCAAGGAGTTCAAGGGGTTGATAAGTGGTCATACATTTAATGACTATATTGAGGTAGGCAGGCTGAATATAATTTATTCCCTCAGGTTGTGTTTCATAAATGGATGACAATTCCAGAACCTTCAATTTTTCCGGGTCAATTTTTTTTAAATATAGAATAGCAGAAATTATATTTTCTAAACGGTTTCCTTTGTTTGACCCTAAAAGGAGGTATACTTCTTTCAAGTGTTGAAAACTTCCTTTATCCTTTCATAGGCTTCCTCAATTTTTTCTTCGGACACAGTTAAAGCAGCTCTCACAAATCCTTCACCATATTTTCCAAATCCAACTCCTGGGGTAAGAACTACTCCTTTTTCAAGGCATTTTTCTGCCATTTCCATGGATGAAACCCCTTTCGGGCATTCAATCCATACATAAAAAGTAGCGTCTGAGAGATGTGCTTTTAAACCAACTTTCTCAATTCCCCTTAAAAACTTCTCCCTCCTCTTTTTGTATATCTCCCGATTTTGCTGTGATATTTTATCATAAATTTCAAGAGCCTTTATTCCTGCATATTGAATTGCTTGAAATACTCCGGAATCCACATTTGTTTTTACCTTTAAAAGTGCATTCACAACATTTTTATTCCCTACCGCAAAACCTATCCTCCATCCGGTCATGTTGAATGTTTTTGAAAGTGAATGAAATTCTATAGCACATTCTTTAGCACCATCCACTTCAAGTATGCTGTGAGGTTTTTCATTCCAGAAGATTTCAGAATAGGCAGCATCTGAAGCAACTATTATTCCATTTTTTTGAGCAAATTCTATTACTTCCTTGAAAAAGGACAAATGGGCTATGGCTGAAGTTGGATTGTTAGGATAATTTATGAACATAAGTTTTGTTTTTTTTACCACTTCTTCCGGAATGGATGATAAATCGGGAATAAAGTTGTTGGTTTTAAGAAGGGGTATGAAAAACGGAATGCCATCGGCAAAAATTGTGGATGCATAGTAAACAGGATATCCCGGGTCAGGAATGAGAACGAATTCTTCTTTGTTAACAATTCCAAGGGGAAGATGTGCAATTCCCTCTTTGCTTCCAATGAGTGTAATTATCTCTTTTTCAGGGTCTAAACGGACACCAAATCTTTTTTTGAACCATTCAGCAAACTTTTCTCTCAAAAGGAGCATTCCTTCGTAAGAGGGATATCTGTGGTTAACCGGATCACATACTGCTTCATATAATGCTTCAATTATTTCTTCAGGAGTAGGAATGTCAGGGTCGCCTATTCCAAGACTTATAACATCTATCCCTCTTTTTCTAACCTCTTCTTTTTTTCTGTCAAGGTCAGCAAAAAGGTAAGGAGGGAGTTTCTTTAATTTTTCCGAGACATCCATTTATTCTTCTTCGTCTTCTGGCTCTTCTTCAAGTTCCTCTTCAAATTCTTCTTCAAATTCTTCTTCAAATTCCTCCTCTTCCAGTTCTTCTTCTAGTTCCTCGCCTTCTTCTTCAATCAGTTGTTCGTATGATTCTTCGCCAAGGAGAAAGTCAAGTTCTGATGGGTCAGAGAGCTCAATTTCTATTAACCAGTTATCTTTGGATTCCGGGTCATCATTGAGGATATCAGGGGATTCAGCTATTTCTGAATTAATATCAATTACCTCGCCTC
>JBBIVP010000005.1:0-13226 GCA_037439705.1 bacterium | reverse complement strand
TATGTCAACAGAACCTTCTTTTCCTGTAACTATTTCTCCCATTGTTTCTCCCGCTTCAAAAGTCTCCTCAGGGTCCGGAAGGATGAGTTCTTCTATGTAGCCATATTTTGTAATGAAGAATTCTGTAACTCCAATTTTAGCAGTGGTTTTCCCCCTCCTTTTTACTGGAAGCACCCAGAGGTGCTCTTTGCTGAACCGTTTATCCATCTTCAGCCCCCTTTTTTGAATGCCTTTTAACAAGGATTAAATGGAATGTCAAGAGTTTTTAAAAATTTTTAATGAGGTGTTCCTTTAAAATGTAAAGGAAATTTTTGAAGAGGCTATAGGTCCTTGACAGATGTGGCTTCTTCCATTTCTGGTTTAGAAAGGTGTCAGGGTTTTCACCCAAAACCACAGGTTCAGGTTTGAAACCGAGAGAAATGGCAGATTTCAGATATGGAATTTTTTCAGGTTTTTTGAACCCCATGATTTTAGAAAGAATGATATCAGCGGAAAGAGCATCGTTTGAAGAGAGAATGAAATCGGTTTTTTTGGATTTTCCAGCTACTGGACCGTCTCCCTCACAGGAAAATGTTCCATCAACTATCACTATATCTGGCGGAAAGTTTCTCCATATATCAATAAAAATCATTCCCGATATGTCAGCAAATCCCTTTGTATGGTATCTTCTCAACTTCATTGGATGAGGAAGAATGCCAAACATGTTCTTGAGTGCCCCGCTCATTTTGTAAAATGCGTGTGTCTTTGCCACTGGAAGGTCTATGAGGAGTGGGTTTTCTAATAGTTTATGATGAATTTTTTCGAGCCCGAGTCTTCCTCCAAAATCGTGTTCAATCAACTGTCCTACTGAAAGGTTTAAAAACTCCACCTTTTTATTGACAATTACATCCATTATTTTGCTTCCCTCAAGAAGAGGTTTTAAATTCCACCACACTATTGATGGGCTTTCAGCAACGAATATCTTTGCATCTTTTTTTAATTCCCTTATTATGTCAATCACTGCTGAAAGAACCACAGGGGATATTTGTGTTCCCTTTTTGTCTTTTCCGCCTCCTGCAGCATTTATTTTTATTAGGACAAAAGGCTTTTCATAAAGTAGTTTTTTCAAATATTCTATTCCGTTCCAGAGTTCCAGAGAATCTTTTATTGCATCAATGACTGTATCTTTCACTCTTGAAATGCCAGCATATTTTTCAAATTTTCTATATGAAGAAAGGGCTTTTTCGTCGGGCTTGAAATCCAGTTCTTTTCCAAAACGATAGAGAATGAAAACCATTCCAGTAAAAGCAATTGCCATTCCGCCGAAAACGATGGCTGATAGCTCTGGCATCTTAAACAAAAATTTTGCAGAACCACTTCTGAAACTTTCAAGGTCACCCACAAAAAATAACCTTCTCCAGTTGACAAAGCAGAAGATAATAAAAACCAGAAGCGAAAGTCCTACGACCTTTAGTCCGTTTCCCGTCTTTCTTTTTTCAACCTCAAACCCCACAAGATATCCAGTGAGGGTGAATAAATAGTACATAAGGAAAGAGAAAAAGACTGAAGGGAATGAGAGTTTTTTGGATTCAACCCAGTACATCCAGCACCAGTCGGGATAGAGAAAATAGCAAAGCAGGGCAATGGGCATACAGAAAAAGGTCAGGAAAAGGATAAGGGTAAGAAGATATTTATTTTTGATTAATCTTCCGCTTTTTACAATATTTTGAAATGCGAAAACAGAAAATAAACTTCCTATTATAAAAGTCATTATGTAATCGGCTGGAATAGTGGTTATCATTGTTATTTTCAGTATGGTAAAATAAAAATAAATTTTCAATTCAAAACTGCATGGTGAGATTTAGGCTTATTGATTTGAAATTTTCCGAATAATGGGTATTATTTCATTATGGCTTCAGAAGAAAAAAAAGGGAATTACATAAAGTTTCTCGGCACTGCGGGAGCAAGATTTGTTGTTATCAAGCAACTTAGGTCGTCAGCGGGATTTATCCTGAATTTTGACGGGTATCGTATACATGTTGACCCCGGTCCTGGAGCAATAGTAAAACTAAACTCTTCAAAACCAAAGCTTGACCCTATTCATACCGATTGCGTTCTGATTTCTCACAGACACCTTGACCACACCAATGATGTAAATGTAATCATAGAAGGTATGACAAACGGTGGGCTACAGAAAAGAGGAGTCCTTCTCACTCCCTTAGATTGTCTTGAGGATGACCCTGTGGTTTTTAAATATGTCAGGAGTTATCTGGAGAAAATAATAGTCTTTAAGGAGGGTGAAGAGGTAGGCGTTGGTCCTGTAAAAATAACTCCTGTTTTCAAACTTCAGCACGGGGTTGAAAATTACGCCTTTCTATTTGAATGGGAGAGTGGAAAAATTCTTTTTATTTCAGACACAAAGTTTTTTGATATGCCTTTAAAGAAAAAGATGGCAGAGGTTCTTATAATAAATACTGTGCTCACCGAAAGAAGGGAAGGGATTCTGCATCTTTGTGTAGATGATGCTTTCAAAATAATAGAGGCGGTTCAGCCAGAACTTGCTATACTCACCCATTTTGGGATGCATATGATTCAAAGTAAACCCTGGGAGATTGTTGAGAAGTTGTCGCAGAAAAGCGGATTTAAAATAATCTCTGCCAATGACGGAATGAAAATAGACCTGTAATGGAAATTTATCCTCCAAAAAGAATTTTTAACGCATTTGCAAAAAAGGGAGGACTTGTTCCAGTTTACAAAGAACTTTTTCTTGATTTTGAAAACCCCTTAACCGTATTTTCAAAAGTAAAGAAGTTTGATTATCCATTTCTTCTTGAAAGTGTGGAAGGTGGAGAAAAGTGGGGGAGATTCAGTTTCATAGGTTTCTCTCCATTTGCAGTTTTTACCTTTAAAAATGGAGATTTTGAGATTTTATTCAGAAAAGGGAAAACCCGATACTCTGGAAAGGCAAAGACTCCTCTTGAGCCTATAAAAGAATTTATAAAAAGATACAGTGTTCATAGATATGAAGGACTTCCAAGGTTTCTTGGAGGAGCTGTGGGATACATTTCTTATGACTGTATCAGGTTTTTTGAAAAATTAAAAATTTCTTCAAAAGAGGTTATCAAACTTCCTGAGGCATTCTTTTTGTTTACCGACAGGTTTATAGTTTATGACAATCTCAAACATACTTTTTTCATAGTGGTTCTTGCTGAAAAAGGAGGTTATGAGGATGCTATAAGAGAGATTGAAAAGATAGAGAATGTGATAAGGAGGGGAAGGGCAAAAATGGATGAGATCACTTTTGATGGTTCGTTTCATTTTCCAATATCGTCAAACTTTACAAGAAAAAAATTTGAGGAAATTGTTAAAGTTGCTAAGGAATACATATTTGCTGGAGATGTGATTCAGGTTGTTCTTTCTCAAAGGTTAAGAACTTCTTATTCAGGAGACCCCTTCAGGATATACAGGGCATTACGGGTTATAAATCCGTCCCCTTATATGTTTTATCTTGAACTGATGAATTTTCAAATAATTGGTTCCTCTCCAGAGGTTCTGGTCAGGGTTGAGGGAAGGGATATTGAGGTAAAACCTATAGCAGGAACAAGACCTCGCGGGAAAACCGTAGAAGAGGACATGAAACTTGAAGAGGAACTCTTAAAAAGTGAGAAGGAGAGGGCAGAGCACATAATGCTCGTTGACCTTGGAAGAAATGATGTAGGAAGGGTATCTGTTCCAGGGAGTGTGAAAGTATCGGAACTTATGACAGTTGAAAGGTATTCGCATGTAATGCATATGGTAAGCTCGGTAAAAGGGGTTCTCAGAGAGGATGTAGACATGTTTTCTGCTTTTGTTTCTGCATTTCCTGCTGGAACCGTTACAGGAGCTCCCAAGATAAGGGCAATGGAGATTATTGATGAACTTGAAGGAGAGAGGAGGGGGATATATTCAGGTGCTATCGGATACTTTGACTATTCAGGAAATATGGATATGGCTATTGCAATAAGAACTCTCATCAAAAAGGGAAAAGATGTATTTATTCAGGCAGGTGCAGGAATAGTTGCTGATTCTGTTCCTTCCTTGGAATATGAGGAAACAATTTCCAAAGCGAGGGCATTATTAAGGGCTGTAGAGATGGCAAAAAGATAGGTTTTCCCTTGAATTTTTCATTTTTTAGTTGTAAAAAATTTATCAAAATTTTTCAGGAGGTGCAAAAATGTGGATACCTCTAATAGGAGTGATAGGGTTATGCATTGCAGTTGGAATATTTTTACACATCCGTTCGCTTCCTTACGGAAATGAAAGGATGCTCTCTATCTCAGAGAAAATTCACGAAGGAGCAATGGTTTTTCTAAAAAGGGAGTATTCGATCATTATGATTTTTGTAGTTTGTCTTTTTCTTGTAATTTTTTTCGCTCCAGGTTTAGGACCACTGACAGCCCTTTCATTTATATTTGGTGCTCTCTCCTCCATGCTTGCGGGATTTATGGGAATGAAATCCGCAACAAGGGCAAATGTAAGGACCGCTGAGGCTGCTGATAAATCGGGAAGGGAGACTGCTTTGAGGGTTGCTTTCCTTGGTGGCTCTGTTATGGGACTTTCTGTGGCAAGTCTCGGACTTTTTGGCCTTGGATTGTTGTTTTACCTCTTTACAGATAAAAACATAACCGCAATAAATGGATTTGCGATGGGCGCTTCATCAATTGCTCTTTTTGCTCGTGTGGGAGGAGGAATATATACAAAGGCGGCTGATGTTGGTAGCGACCTTGTGGGAAAGGTTGAAGCAGGAATTCCTGAGGATGATCCGAGGAATCCGGGAGTTATTGCAGACAATGTGGGAGACAATGTGGGAGATGTTGCTGGAATGGGTGCAGACCTCTTTGAATCCTATGTGGGAAGCGTTGTTGCAACAATAGCGGTAGGTTATGCCTTAAATAAGCCCGAACTTCTCTCACTTCCTTTATACACCATTGCAGTTGGTTTTGTTGCATCCCTTATTGGAATAATCTCCATTTTTGGTTTCCAGAAACTTCATCCACAAACAGCACTGAGAAATGCCACCTATGTTGCAGTTTTGATTTTTATTATTGCCTCTTTCTTCCTTATAAGAAATATAACAGGCGAGACTTCCTGTTTTTATGCTCTTCTTTCAGGAATTATTGCTGGAGTTCTGATAGGTTTCTTTTCAGAGTTTTATACCTCAAAATCTCCTATAAAGGAAATTGCTGAATCAAGCAAAACAGGACCTGCAACCAATCTCATCACAGGTTTCGCTGTTGGAATGGAGAGTACACTTCTTCCTGTGCTTGTAGTAGCTTTTGGGATACTCGTGGCTTACAAATCAGCGGGAATTTATGGGGTTAGCCTTGCTGGAGTTGGTATGCTTGGGACAATTGGAATAGTTATGTCTGTTGATGCTTATGGTCCTATAGCAGATAATGCAGGTGGAATTTCAGAAATGTCCCATCTTGGTCCACAGACAAGAGCAATAACTGATACGCTTGATGCACTTGGAAACACAACCGCAGCTATAGGAAAGGGTTTTGCAATAGGTTCCGCTGCCCTTACTGCCCTTGCTCTTTTCAGCGCATATATTTCAACAGTTAAACATGTTCTCGGAAAAGAGGATTTTGTAATTAGACTTACCGATGCTGAAGTTATAGTCGGGTTATTTATAGGTGCCTCAATTCCATTCTTCCTCGCTTCTGTTGCATTAAAGGCAGTTGGTAAAACTGCTTTTTACATCGTTAATGAGATAAGGAGGCAGTTTAAGGAAATTCCCGGATTGCTGGGAGGAAAGGCAGAACCTGATTCCGCAAAATGCATAGCAATAACAACAACAGGCGCTTTGAAAAAGATGGTTCTTCCTGGAGTGGTCGCTGTTATTGCTCCTATTGTTGTGGGAGTTCTGTTCGGTCCTTCAGCCCTGGGCGGGATGCTTGCGGGTGCTATCACAAGCGGGCTTTTCATAGGGCTTCTTATGGCAAACGGTGGTGGAGCGTGGGACAATGCGAAAAAGTTTATAGAAGCGGGTAATCTCGGAGGAAAGGGTTCAGATGCTCATAAAGCAGCGGTGGTAGGGGATACAGTAGGGGACCCTTTCAAAGATACAGCAGGACCATCAATGAACATTCTCATAAAGCTTATGTCCATTGTTTCCCTTGTCTTTTCGCCCCTTATTCTAAAACTCCACAACCTCCTCTTTTAAGAAAAAAATCTCCCTACTTTTTTCATTTAGTGCAACTCCTTTAAAAAAAGGAGTTTTTTAACCCTTTCTTATCCTTATAAATGAGATTATGAATACTACAATAAGAATAGGGATTGTTATGTTAAAAACAATATTGACAGAGGATTTCCAGAGAAGGTTTGCAGTTCCATTTAAGAATTCTTCCCTTGTTCCAACATGGGTGTATCTATCCCATAGTCTAAGAACGATGAAAATTTCTTCAAGAAGAGAAATGAGTGCGACAATTGCTCCATAGATAAATCCTTTTTTTCTCAGTTCTCTTGCAAGAAAATATCCACCCGCGTAAGGAAGGTAGTAAAGGAAAAGAAGGATGTAAATCCAGTCAAGAACTCCGATCTTGGGATTTTCGGGAAAATACATCCACATCCAGTGAGGAGCCATGAAGTAGGAGATTATTACAGAAACGATAAAAATAGATGAAAAGAGAAGCCCCCATCTGAAAGCGGATTCCCTGATTAAAGAACCTTCCTCCTTTTTTTGAAGGAGCGCATAAATGGAACCATACAGACTCAATAATGGCAGGTCAATCAGAAATGTTTTAACCACCCCCTTTCATTTTTTCATATTTAACTATGTTTTCAGGATTTTTTCAAGCAATTTGTTGATATAAATCTTCGTTCTGGCATAATAAAGAGGATGAAAAGGGAAATAAAAATCTCTCCATCAATACTTGCGGGGGATTTTTCCTGTTTGGTAAAAGAAATAAAAAAGATTGAAAAAGCAGGAGTTGATTTTTTCCATATTGATGTGATGGACGGCGTATTTGTTCCAAACATATCCATTGGTTTTCCAGTTATAGAAACGATGAAGAAAATTACATCCGTTCCACTTGATGTTCACCTTATGATTCTTGACCCCGATAAATACATTGATAGAACAGCAGAAATTATAAAAGAAGGAATTATTTCCTTTCACATAGAATCTGTAAAACATCCCCACAGAGTGCTTACCCAGATAAAATCATATAATGGAATAAAGGGAGGAGTTTCTTTGAATCCAGGAACTTCTCCCCATACTGTTGAAGATCTTCTTGACATCATGGATGTTCTTTTGATAATGACAGTCAATCCCGGTTTTTACGGTCAGAAATTTATAAAAGAAATGCTTCCCAAAATAGAGAGGGCAAGGGAAATGATAGAAAAAAGAAATGCGAAAACCCTTATTGAGGTTGATGGAGGAGTAAACGAAGAAAACATTGAGGATATAATAAAAGCCGGAGCGGATATTGTTGTTGCGGGAGCATACATTTTTAAAAACGAAAATCCATTAAAGGCAATAAGAAACATAAGAAAAAAATCAGGACTTTATGGAAAATAAGGGGAAGATTTTTGTAGTTTCCACTCCCATAGGGAACCTTGAGGACATTACATTGAGGGCTTTGAGAGTACTAAAAGAGGTGGATTTCATCCTTTCAGAAAATCCGCGAAAAACTCTCAGGCTTCTTAACCATTATGAAATAAAAAAACCTGTTTTTCCTTTTTTTCAGAGAACGGATGAAAAAAGAATCCTTTCGTATTTGCAGAGAGTTAAAAATGGTGAAAAATGCGCTCTTGTTGTAGAGGCTGGAACCCCCGGAATATCTGACCCGGGGGAAGCAATAATCAAAAAGGCAATAGAGATGGGAATAGAGATGAGCCCTGTCCCAGGTCCCTCTGCTTTAACATCTGCTCTTTCTGTCTCAGGGGCTCCAACAGGAAAAGGGTTTGTTTTTCTGGGTTTCCCACCTCATAAGAAAAGGAGAAGGGAATTCTTCAGAAACCTCAAAAATTATAAATTAACGATTGTTCTTTATGAATCACCATATCGCCTGAAAAAGACACTTGCAGAAATTGCGGATGTAGAGCTAGATTTTATGGTGGCTCTTATGAAAGAGATGACAAAGTTATATGAAACTTTTTACAGGGGTAAAGTGTTAGATATAGCAAAAATTTTTGATGAAATGAACGAAATAAAGGGTGAATGGACGATTGTGCTGTGGAAAGAAAGAGGGTTCTGAAAAGCGGGGCTAACTCTTCCTTTTTCAGAGAACACAATAAATTTCGCTTGACAAATCTTACATAATTTAATAACTTTTTCTTATGAAAGTTTACAATAATTTGAGGGAGTTAGAAAATTTAATTAAAGAATTAGTGAAAATTCTAAAAGAAAAAGCCGAAGAAAATGTGGTATTTAAGAAAGAGATTTTAAAGGTGAAGAAGCAGAATGAAAGATATGAAACAGGGATTAACAGAACAGTAAAAATGATTGATGAACTCATAAAGCAACTTGAGGATATGAAGGAATAAAGTATGGAACTCAAACTGAAAACCGTAAACCTTCTCGGAAGAACCTTCTCTTTCAGAACAGATTTGAGTGATGAAGAGATAGGTGAGGTGATTAAAAAAGTTGAGGAAGTTCATAAAATGCTTTCAGAAAAGACAGGAATTGTATCCACCGTTGAGGTGGCAGTTATGACTTCTCTTATTCTTTCTGAAGAGCTCTTCAAACTTAAAAGGGAAAAAGAAAAAGTTGAAATGGAAGTTGACAATAGTATAAAAAATATAATAGAATTGGTTAATAAGGCATTAAAGGACATAAAGGGTGAAGGTGTTTAGGATACGGAAAAATAAGGAAGTTAAGCATAAAAGGAAAAACCTGAAAAAGAAATGTAAGCGGACACCATAGTTTTTCATATCCTGACATCTTCATCCGGAGAAAAAAATGGAAGAGAAGACTGAGATTAGAGAGAAGATGTTGAAGTTATTGAGGTCAATAAGGGATTTTTCATACCTTGAAAATAAGAGCAAAAGAATAGATGAGTTTTTAAGAACCCTGATAGAAAAAGAAAAGTTTAAAAAAATAGGTGTTTATTCCCCTCAGTCCTGGGAAGTAAATCTGTGGGATTTATGGGAATGGGGTTTGAAAGCAGAATGGGAACTATTTTTCCCAAAAATTGAGGGAAACTTTTTATCTTACCTTCGTGTAACCGATTTAGAGAATCAGCTTTGTGAAGGTGCATTTGGTATAAAAGAACCGGTTGGCAAAGAAAAGGAAGATATTGAAAATATAGACCTTTTTGTTTTTCCGGGCATAGCCTTTTCAAGAAATGGAGTAAGGATAGGAAGAGGGAAGGGATATGTGGACAGGACATTTTCTGGAAAGAATAAAATTAAGGTTGGCGTCTGCTATCATTTTCAGCTTTTTGATTTTATTCAAGGAGACCAATGGGATGTGAAAATGGATTTTATAATTACTGAAAAAAGAATTTTTAAATCAAAGGAGGTATGGATATGAATCTGGTATACATAGGAGTAATTGCACTAATTTTAGGAGTTTTTATAGGGTACTACATAAGAAAGAGAATTGGTGAAAAACAGATAAGCTCCGCTGAGGAGAAATCAAAGGAAATAATTGAGAATGCAAAGAAGAAAGCTGAGAACATTCAGAAAGAGGCTGAACTAAAGGTAAAAGAGGAGATTTATAAGCTTAAACAATCAGCTGAAAAAGAAATCTCTGAAAAGCAAAAGGAAATTACTGAGATAGAGAAAAGATTACGACAGAGAGAACATCAAATTGATAAAAGGGGAGAATTTGTAGAAGAAAAGGAGAGGGAACTGAAAAGCCTTGCAAAAAAGCTTGAGGAAGAAAAAAGAGAAATAGCGGGTCTTAAAGAGAATCTTTCCAAAAAGGAAAAGGAACTCTCGGGAAAACTGTATCAAATAGCAAGACTTTCTGAAGGAGAGGCAAGAAGGATAATTCTGGAGAAAACAAAAGAAGAGCTCAAAATGGAGATAGGCAAAATGATCATAGAGGAGATGGAAAGAGCAAAGGAGGAAAGCGAAAGGAAAGCGAAAGAAATAATTGCCACTGCCATTCAGAGGTATGCGGGTGAGTATGTTGGAGATTTGACTGTTTCGGTAATTTCCCTTCCAAATGATGAAATGAAAGGAAGAATTATAGGGAGGGAAGGAAGGAATATAAGGACTTTTGAATCCCTTACAGGAGTTGATGTGATAATAGATGACACTCCTCTTGCTGTTGTTCTTTCATCACAGAATCCAATGAGGAGGGAACTCGCGAGAATAGCCATGACAAAACTTATAGAGGATGGAAGGATTCATCCTGCAAGAATTGAGGAGGTGGTTAATAAGAGCAAGGAGGAACTTGAAGCAAAAATAAAGAAATATGGAGAGGAGGCAATTATGGATGTGGGAATACTTCAAATTCATCCTGAACTTGTTAAAGAAATAGGAAAGCTAAGGTTCAGGATGAGTTATTCCCAGAATGTATACAGTCATTCAATAGAAGTAGCCCATATAGCAGGTATAATTGCTGCTGAACTGGGACTTGACCAGAAATTTGCCAAAAAAGCAGGTCTCCTTCACGATATAGGAAAAGCGGTTGACCACGAAGTAGAGGGAACCCATGCTGAAATCGGAGCAGAATTGTTGAAAAGGGTAGGCGAATCCGAAGACCTTATAGAGGCTGTTAGAACCCATCATGATGATAAGCCCGCAAATATATACGGGGTTATAATCCAGGCTGCAGATGCTCTTTCAGCAGCAAGACCTGGTTCGCGAAAGGAGATGTATGAAGCGTATATTAAGAGAGTGAGTCAGCTTGAGGAAATTGCAAATTCATTTACAGGCGTGGATAAAGCATACGCCATTCAGGCAGGAAGAGAATTAAGAATTTTCGTGAATGCTGATAAAGTGAGGGACGAAGAGGCGAGTTTTCTTGCAAGGGAGATTGTAAAAAAGGTAGGGGAAGAGATAAAATATCCTGGACAGATAAAAGTAGTTGTGGTGAGGGAATTCAGAGCAGTGGAGTATGCAAAATAAAGCAGATGAAGGTTGCAAGGATTGAACTCTACCATGTTTCAATTCCATTAAAGCACATTTTTAAGCCAGCCTGGATACCGGGCTATCCTCAGCTTCACAACAGGTTTACCCTTTTAAGGGTAATAACAGACGATGGAATAGAAGGTTTCAGTGCAGGTGCATCAATGGGAAGAGAAAGGGAGGGGTTAGGGCATCTCCTCGGTCCTTATCTTTTAGGTATGGACCCCATCCAAATAGACCTTGTTCAGCAAAGGTTAAGGGAAATGAGTTATTTAGGATGGAGAAATTACTGGATAGAACCTGCTTTCTGGGACATTCTTGGAAAATATAAGGGAAAACCATTATGGGAACTTCTCGGTGGCAAGGGAGGCGAGGTGGATGTTTATGCGTCCTTCGGTGAGGTAATGGGACCTGAAGAAGCAGTTGAGAAAGTTTTTTCAGTTGTTGAAGAAGGTTTTAAAGGAGTAAAGTTGAGGGTTCATGAGTTTGAAGAAGATATTGACAGGGCACAGGCGAAAGCAGTTTCACAGGCACTAAGCGGTGAGGTTAAAATCGGAGTTGATGCCAATCAGGGGTGGAGGGTAACGGTTATAAAAGATGCTCCATTATGGCACATAGAGAGAGCAAAAAGGTTCGCGGATTTTTGTTATGAAATGGGGGTTGAATGGATTGAAGAACCACTTCCAATGGATGATTACAATGCTCAATCTCAATTGAAGAAATATTCTAAGGTTAAAATAGCAGGCGGGGAACTCAATTCCGGAGGTTATCCTGAATTCAAAATCATGATGGAAAAAGACTGCTATCACATATACCAGCCAGATGCTACATTCTGCGGAGGTATCAGCCAGTGTTTCAGAATCATGAAGGAATGCGAGGAGAAAGGATATCTTTTTACTCCCCATACATGGACCAATGGAATAGGATTTGCAATAAATCTTCACATTTTTTCTGCTTCAAAAACCAGAACTTCTTTTTTTCTTGAATATCCCTATCATCCCCCATCATGGACTCCTGAAGTGAGGGATGCAATTCTTGATACCCCTTTTCTTCAAAAAGGGGGAAAGGTGAAAATTCCTGAAAGGTCAGGGCTTGGTATTGAAATTAACTGGAAAATTCTGAAGAAATATGGTAAAAGGTTTTTTAAAATGACGAGAAGGAGTTTGATATTTTATTCTTTGAAGGAAAGGGGAATAAAGGAAACAATAGAATTGGGGAGGATAATGAAAAAATGAAGAGAAGAGAATTTATAAAAAAGGCAGGAACAGCTACAGCAGTTCTTGGCATCCCCCCAAATCTGAGACCAGTCTCTACGGAGGGGAGAAGACTTGCTGTTATAAGAAAACTTGTGAGGGTAATAGTTCCTAAAAGCGAGGAAATTCCGGTTGACCCCGAAAAAATTGCACTTCAAAAGAAAATAGATAATTTCATTTCATCTCAGATTTTCTTCGTAAAAGAAATGATGAGGACAGCCTTGAAGGTTCTTGAGTATTTTCCTTTCTTAAAGCTTAAATTTAAGAGATTTTCTAACCTTTCTGATGAGGAAGCAGAAAAGATACTCATTTCTTTGCGAGATTCAAGATTAACCCCTTTAAGAGGGATATATCTCGGTATGAAATCCATAACAAATTTTCTGTACTATTCCTCTGAAGAAGTCTGGAAATATATAGGGTATGAAGGACCGATTACCAAAGAGGGGGTGGAGAAATGATATGGACGGACAAGGATTATAAAAAAGGAGAAACGAAAATAATAAAAGCAAAAGTCTGTGTGATTGGTTCCGGATGCGCAGGAGCAATGGTTGCAAGAGAACTTTCAAAAATGGGAGTTAAAGTCGTGGTAATGGAAGAAGGTCCCTATCTTCCTTCCTCTGATTTAAATCAGAGAGAAGATGAGCTTATTCCAAAACTTTACAGGATGAATGCCATGCAACCAACTCATGATTATTCCATAGATGTTCTTGAGGGAAGGTGTATTGGTGGAGGAAGTGTAATAAATGCTGCAGATTGTGTAATGACGCATGAGGATGTTTTTAAGATGTGGCAGAGGGATTACGGGTTTGAGGGGGTAGAGTGGAGAGAGGTAAAGCAAGCATTAGAGGAGGTAAGAAAAGATATAAGAGTAAACAAGATAGACCCTCAAAACCTTAACAGGAATAATCTCATCCTTCTCCAGACCGCGAG
>JBBIVP010000004.1:0-28089 GCA_037439705.1 bacterium | reverse complement strand
CATCCTCACTGTTCGCAGGGGACTTTCTTTTTTGTTGACAAGAAGACGAAAGAGGTAAAATCAGTTGGTGAGTTTCTTGATATGGATAGATTTCTCAAGAAGGTTGCTGAACTGTACAAAAGAGTAAATCCAAAAACATTTGATTTAGTCTCACACATTGATGACTGGAATGAACTTCAGGAATGTTTCAAACAGGAGAACGCCCCTTCTGATATGACATTTTTGGACCTATTGAAAACACTTGACGGATATGAAGATACCGAGATGAGAAGGACAACTGAAAAAGGAAAGGAACATGGCTATCCACATTTCTTTGCAGCAGGGATGCATTTTATGGATGCATATAACTTCAGCGTGGAAAGGGTTATGAGGTGTGTGATTCACTATGTTGACCCGAAAGGAAGGCTCTATCCATTCTGCGCCTACAATGGAGGTCCAACATATAGAAAAAGGGTTGAAAATACCTTCAAACTTTCTGATGAAGAGGTAAAGAGAAAGATAATAGAGGAAAATTATCCAAAAGAGTTATCAAGGCTTTCAAAGAAGATTGGGCTTTAAAAGAACAGCCTTTTTCAAACTCTCGTAGAGAAGGAGTAGTTCTTCCTCCTTTTCTACCTTTTCTCCGTTTTTTGTTGTGATGTAGAATACATCGGATGCCAGATTTCCAAGCGTTAATACCCTCGCTGTATGAATGTTGTAACCAAGGTCTGAAATAGTGGAAGCGATTGTATAAAGGAGCCCAGGTCTATCAAGGGTATTGACTTCTACTACAGTCCACCTCTTGGAGAGTTCGTTGTTTATTATTATTCCTTCTTGAGAAGGATGAAGACCTGCAGGGAGTTTTCCCGTGATTTTCATGTGTTCCTTAATGTCAATTTCAGAGTTGATTACCATTTCAAGAATTTTTCCGAATTTATCCCATTCAAAAAAACGGGGAAGCTCATAGGTCCCCCTTTCGGTGACCCTGAATACATCAAGAATTCTCCCATCCTTTCTTGAGAATATGAGGGCATTGAGTATGTTCAGTCCAGAAACCGATATAGCACCTGCTAACTTTGCAAATATCCCGTGCTCATCCGGTCCTGTTATTATTATTTCAGAATATCCCTTTTCAGGAACATCCCTTTTTTCATAAAAAATTTTTTTTCTTTCTGCTAAACGAAGATTTTTCAAATGGTTTATTATCTCCTCTTCAGAAAAGGTTAAAAAGTATTCCTCTTCAAATCCTTCAATAAATCCCAGAAGTTCTAATTCATTTCTTTCTTTGAGAAGTTTAACCACCTTTTCCTTTTTCTCCTTCACCTTTGAAGATTGAAGATGAAGATAAAAGTCGCCTATGGTCAGGGCTTCTTTTAACCGCTGATAGAACTCGTTTATAATGCTGTGTTTCCATTCTGTCCATGCATCGGGATTGACAGCTCTAAGGTCGCATATTGAATGGATGTAAAGGAGGTCAAGGATGAACGGAGACGAAATTTTTTCGGCAACTTTCTTTACGAACTCCATATCATATATGTCTCTTTTAAAAGAAAACTCCGGAAATATCGTGTGGTTCTCTATTATTTTTTCAATGACATCTACCTCTTCAAGCCCTATGATTTTTGCAAACTTCTTTGCCAGTTTTGCACTAATTTCAGCGTGTGGAGACCCTATCCCCTTCCCTATGTCGTGAAACAGAATGGAGAATACAACAATGTATGGTTTATCAATTGAGCGGGCTATCTTTGTAGCAATTGGAAGCTTCTCTTCAAGAACTCCGCTTTTGATGATTTCAAACTCCCTTATTGCAAAAATTGTGTGAAGGTCAACTGTATAGATGTGATGGAGGTCCCTCTGAACCTTCCTGTAAATCCTTTTGAAAGGTGGGAAGAGAATCCTTATTATCCCGGATTCGTTCATTTCATTTATTGCAAACCATACATTTCTTGAATTTAGGATTTCTTTTAAAAGTCTCTTCGCTTCCTCTTTCTTTAACAAATTTTTATTTTCCTTAAGGACATCCATCATTATCCTTTTTGCCCTCTCACCTATTGGAGTTTCGTATTCCTGAGAAATTTTTATCATCTCAAAAATTCTTGTGGGTTCACTTTTTAAAATATGAGGATTTTTTAAGGTCAATCTTCCACCGCCTATTCGGTAAAATGGTCCGATGTCCAGCCATCCGCTCATTTTAAAGGTTTCAGGAAGTATCTCCCTTTCTACAAACAGAAGAAGACTGTGTATAACCTTTATTCTCAAAAAGTATTCTCTCATAAGACCTTCCGCTGCACTTTCACGAGCCGAATCCTTATATCCCATTAAGCCTGCTATTCTGTCCTGTGATTCAAAATCAAGAATGTCATACTTCCTTGAATGGAGGAAATGAAGAAGGTTTCTCAATTTTTTCAAAAAATCAGCATTATTTTTTAAAATTTTCACATCCCCCTTAGAGAGAATCCCGTATTTGATCAAAGAATGAAAATCCCCTTCTTTATAAAGGGCTTTAACGCACCAAAAAACTGTGTGCAGATCTCTTAATCCCCCAGGAGCATCTCTTATGTTTGGTTCAATGAGATAAGGAGTTTCTCTTGATTTTCTGTGCCTTTCATTTTTCAGTTCAATAATCTCCTGCACAAATTTCTCTACACCTGAATATATCTGGTCGTTAAACATCCTTAAAAAATGATGATAAAGTGGCTTTGACCCACAGAGATACCTGCTGTCAAAAAGTGAAATTTTTACCTTTGTATCAACCCTTGCAAGTTCTATACATTCTTCAGGGGTTCTTACGCTGTAACTCAATTCAACTCCCGAATCCCAAAGGGAATATAGAAATTCTTCAACTTTTTCCTTTTCATCTTTGATTAAAAATGTTATATCCGTGTCAGAGTAGAGGTTCATCTCTCTTCTTCCATAACCGCCATTTGCGAGAAGGCATATCTCTTTTTGAGAAAGGTGTTTTTCAAAAAGATTTTTAAGGAGCTTATCCCAAAACCTAACTATTTTTTTAGAAAGAAGGGATGGAGGTAGAAGCGGTGATGAGATGCTATTATAAAAAGTTTTTATCTCATCCTTAAGGGACAATTTATATTTCTCCTGTTCTAAGGATATATGTCTTTATTCCCGAGTATATTCCTTCCGCAATTTTTTCAATAACTCCATCTTTCATCAAAAGTCTTTCATCTTCACTATTGCTTATGAAAAGTGCCTCCACCAGAACCGATGGCATTTTTGCATTCATCAGGACATAAAATGGTCCTCCCTTTACTTCCTTCGTCCTATAGTTTTTATAATTGAGGACATTAATTATGCCGTTTTTTATGTCCCTGGCCATAGTGGCAGATTCAGCAGTCTTTGAGCTCAGCATCAGGTCGTGCAGGATAAATTCAAGTTCTGATTCAACAAATTTGAACTCAGGAATTTCGTTTTCTTTTGAAAGAACCTCAGCCATTGACCTGTCAAAGGTTTTGTCAAAATAATAAACCTCTATCCCCCTTGCCCTTTTGTTTCTTGACGAATTTATGTGTATGGATATGAACAAACCAGCAGAAATTGAATTTGCCAGTGCGGTCCTCTCGGAAAGAGAAACGAATCTATCATCTTCTCTTGTCAATTGAACATTGTATCCTTCCTCTTCCAGCCTTTTTTTGAGTTTTTTTGCTATTTTTAAGGTGACCTCCTTTTCCTTTAGAAATTTCCCTTTTGCTCCTTCATCTCTACCGCCATGTCCGGGGTCAATGAGGACTGTGAAACGCCTTTTTTGCTTTTTTACTCCTTCTTCATATTTTTCAATAACCGACCCTATTATGTCCTTCTGGGTGTAGTACTTTTCAAATAGGTCAATAATAATTGTGAAGGGAAACGGGATATGAAAAATCTGATAACCTCCTATTTCCCCGAACAGAACCTCAATCCACAATTCGTTCTCATCTCTTCCCACTTTTATAGAGTTTAAAAGTCCAACAGTAAACTCCTTCCGAAGTTCGTTTTCATAGAAGGAATTGGAGACAAAAATTTTTATTCCCTTTATCACATCTTTTTCCCTTATCAGTTCATAGCGGTATGAAACCTTACCGGAAAAAAGAATGTTTATCCTTGCATATTTTTCTGAAATCCACCACATAATGTCCTGAAGAGCTGCTTTTTCAAACTTTTCTTTCCCTTCAAGTGATGAGAGAATTCTTTGGGCGAGACCCTTCATATCATCATTTTTTTCAACTGCTTTCCTGTAGAATTTTATGGATTTTTCTGGCTCCATGAATATTACTCTCGTTATATCCCCTGCCTTGAGCAGGGCATCATCAGCAAGAGGACTTTGAGGGTATAGGGAGTTCAAATTCTCAAATGCGATGAGGGCGTTTTCTGCATATCTTTTTTCAGATGAAGAAGCATAGAGCTGGAGGTATGTCTTTCCAGCATTAAAAAGCGCTTCATCAGAAAATTCACAATCTGGAAATGTTTTTGATAATTTCACAAATTTCTCCGCACATTCAAGAAGCTTTTTAAAAGCCCTTTTTTCAGGAAGAAGGTGAAGCCACCTGTAATATGTGCGTCTTATATCCTCGTAAGAAAACCTGCAATCGTTTTTCCCACCGAGAATCAGAATAAGGAGAAGGAGAGCCTTCATCTTTTAACTATTATATTTCCTCTTATAATGTTAATCCATCCTTTCTTTTCTAATTTTGCTATGGCAAGAGTTACTATTTCCCTTTTCATGCCAAGGATTTTTGCTATTTCCTTCGGAGAAATTCTTACTGCCTTTATCTTTTCCTTGCATTCTTCATTAGCAATAAAAGAGATTATGTAAAAAACAGATTCAACAGGGTCAGTCCCAATAAGTGGAGCAGAAGGTATGTGTATTGTCTTTCCCAGTATTCCCCTTCTGAACGGGATTGTGTGTCTATTTTTTGAAAGGTGAAATTTTATCTCTTCAATATCGCATATTCCTATGGATGAGGGATAAAGTGTAGTAATGTGATAGGTTTTGTTCATTATGGTATCTGATAACCCAAAAAGCCCCTGATGGATTAGCGTGCATATTGGAAAGTTATTATCGGAGGAAATGGAAGAGGAAAAAGAAATTTCGCCTGAAAGGAGGATGTAGCATTTTTCCTTTTCTATATCAGGATATAAATTTCTTCCCGCTTCAACTTTTATTCTTACAAGGGAATTTTTGAAACTCATAACTTCCTTCAAAAGGAGGTTTGAGTGAATGAACCATGGTTTGAAGGAATCTTTCATTCAAGAACCCTCAAAACGCTCTCATATCTTCCAAATGGAGGAAATATGTAAGCCCCTTTAACTCTCTTATTTTTTCTCAGATAAGCTAACATCTCCCGCGCTATCTTTATTCCCTCTTCCCTCTGGGCTTCCTTTGAAGGAGCTTTTGCCATTCTTTCCATTATTGATGGAGGAATCTGCATTCCAGGAACTTCGTTGTGCAGGAATTCAGCATTTCTGTAACTGGCAAGTGGAAGGATGCCCACAATTATAGGAACCTCCGAAAATTCCTTTGTTGCATCAAGAAACCTTTCCAGAAGGGAAGGTTCATACACTGGTTGAGTGAATATGAATTCAGCTCCAGCCTGTATTTTTTTCTTTAAGCGTTCAATCTCATAATCAAAATTTACCGCTCCAGGATTACAACCCGCTCCAACGACGAAACTTGTGGCTTCACCTATGAACTTTCCCGTGAAATCAAGCCCTCTGTTGAGGTTCTGTATTAGATGTATAAGTCCTATAGAATCTATGTCAAAAACTGCTGTAGCATCCGGATAATCTCCCATTTTTGGAGGGTCTCCTGTTACAGCCAGTATATTCCTCAAACCAAGAGCATTTGCACCTATGAGGTCCATCTGTATTCCGAGAAGATTTCTATCCCTGCAGGTATAGTGAATTATTACCTCCACATCACAATTTTCCATTATGAGTTTTCCAAGAGCAATGGGACTCATTCTTGCCATAGCCCTCGGACCATCCGCTATATTTACTGCGTCTATTTTTCCCTTGAAAAGTTCTTTTACTGCTCTTAGCTCTTTTTCATGGGAAATGCCGAAGGGAGGGTCTATCTCAACGGAAATGATAAAATGTTCTTTTTTCTTAAGAAGCTCTCCAAACCAGCTTCTCTTTTCTAATGGCTTCGCCGGAATTTCCTTTTTTTCTGGAAGTTCCTGAACCTCAATTTTCCAGATTCTTGGCTGAATGGACCTTATATATTTTTTCAATTCCTTTATGTGGGCAGGGGTTGTTCCGCAACATCCTCCTATAATTTTTACGCCCTTCTGAACCATTCTCCTTGCATATTCTGCAAAGTATTCAGGGGTTGTGAGGTATATTGTCCTTCCTTTAACTATCTCTGGAAGTCCAGCGTTCGGCATAGCAGATACAGGTTTATTTTTGACAGATGGAATAAGTCTCTCAACGCATTCCAGTACTCCCCTCGGTCCATTTCCACAGTTTGTTCCAATCACATCCACATCCCATTTTGAAGCGATTTCGCCGAATTCTTCCGGAGTAATACCTGAGAACTTTCCTTCTCCGTAATATCTGAAGGAAACCTGAACGACTAACGGAATATCAGAAAAACTTCTTACCGCCCTATATGCTATTTCAAGTTCCTTTATTGATGTGAAGGTTTCAAGGATTATAAGGTCAACTCCTCCTTCAACAAGTGCCTGTGCCTGCTCCAGGAATGCTTGAAATGCCTCACTTTCTGAAAGCAATCCTACAGGTTCAATCTCCTTTCCAAGAGGACCGATTGCTCCTGCAACATAGACATGCTCTCCTGCAACTTCCCTTGCTATTTTAACACCCTGAATGTTTATTTCCCTCACCTCTTCTTCAAGACCGAATGGAAGAAGTTTTATCCGATTTGCTCCAAAGGTATTCGTTTCTATTATTTCCGCTCCGGCTTCAACATATTCTCTGTGAATCTTTTTTACCAGTTCTTTTTTGGTGATGTTGAGGTGGTCGTAGCACTGATTTATGAATATTCCCCTCCTGTAAAGTTCAGTTCCCATCGCTCCATCTGCAAGAATAACTTCGCCTTCCAGCCTTTTCCTGAAATCCATTTTCATGAAAATATTTTATCATAATCTTTTCTCATATAAAATTTTTGGATTTTCTTGAAAGTAAAATGCGTTTTGTTTATAAAAAAGTAGAAATGAAGATATTTTATGGAAATTCTAATCCAGCCCTGGCAAAGAGAATCTGTGAGATTCTCGGGATTGAGCCCGGAAGCGCGGAGGTAAAAAGATTCAGTGACGGAGAGATATGGGTTGAAATAAATGATAATGTAAGAGGAAAGGATGTTTTCCTTCTCCAATCAATATGCTTTCCTGCCAACGAAAATCTCATGGAGCTCCTCATAATGTTAGATGCATTAAAAAGGGCATCTCCGAGAAGAATTACAGCAGTAATCCCCTATTACGGATATGCAAGACAGGACAGGAAGTCAAAACCGAGAACCCCTATTTCAGCGAAACTGGTTGCTGACCTTCTGACCACTGCGGGAGCGAATCGTATTCTCACCATTGACCTTCATTCAGACCAGATACAGGGATTTTTCAACATTCCCGTGGACAATCTTTCTGCTCTTCTTGTATTCGTGAAATACATAAGGGAGAACATCAAAGATGATTTAGTACTTGTATCACCAGATGTTGGGGGTGTAAAGAGGGTGAACGAGTATGCTGAAAGGCTTAACAGACAGATAGCAATTGTGGTGAAAAGAAGACCTGCTCCGAATGTGGCTGAAGCGATGTATGTGGTGGGAGATGTTAATGGTAAAAAAGCAATAATAATTGATGACATAGTTGATACCGCAGGGACGATAAAACATGCGGTTCAAGCCCTTCTTGAAAACAGAGCGACGGAGGTTTATGCCTTCTGTACTCATCCTGTTTTGTCAGGAAATGCCTATCAAAACATAGAATCTTCAAACCTGAAAAATCTTATGGTAACTGATACAATTCCTCTTTTAAAAACATCTGAAAAAATAAAAGTTATAAGCGTTGCTGAACTTCTTGCAGAAGCCATCAAGAGAATTCACGAAGAAAAATCCGTAAGCATTCTTTTTAAAGGGGTTTAAGAAAACAGAGAATTCTTTTCCCGATCGGGAGTGTAGGATTTTTTAAATTTTGTGGAATATGTTTTTCAGTTCCACTTAATCGTTAGCAACTATTGACACTATAACCCTTCTCGTCCTTGGTCCGTCGAATTCGCAGAAGAATATTCCCTGCCAGGTTCCAAGAAGAAGGCGATTTTCAAGGAATGGAATTGATACTGATGAGCCAACAATTGAAGCCTTCACATGTGAGTCGGCGTTTCCCTCAGTATGTCGGTAACTTCCGCTTCTCGGAACAAGTTTTTCAAGGATTGAAATTATATCGCTTACAACATCCGGGTCAGCATTCTCGTTTATTGTGATACCGGCAGTTGTGTGCGGGACATATACGGACACTATTCCGCTCTTCTTTCCGCTTTTTGACATAATGTTTTCTATTTCCTTTGTAATCTCAACAAACTCAACCCTTTGCTTTGTTTTAACAGTTATTTCTTTTATCATTTTATTCCCTCCGTTATTTCATTTATAAAATCTTCGGAATTAAAAGGATATATTGAATCTATATCTTCTCCTGCTGAAAGAAATAAAACAGTAAAACCCATTTCACATATCCGGAATATCACCCCGCCCTTTGCAGAACTGTCAGCCTTTGAAAGCACAACTCCGGTAATTTTGCCTACATTAGAAAAGGCTGAAACCTGATTTACTGCATTCTGTCCTGTATTTGCATCTATTACTACCAGAACTTCATCGGGTGGACTTCCCTTCACCTTTTCAACCACACGGTGCAATTTCTTCAATTCCCTTATAAGCGCTTCGTTTACATGGTTTCTTCCCGCAGTATCAACAATGAGAAGGTCAAACCTGTTTTTCATCGCAAAGGCAAAGGAGTCGTATAGAACGCCATCAGCAGGAATGTTTTCAGGTGGAGAAAATACCGGGACTTTGAACCTTTCTCCCAGAATTTTCAATTGAGAAACAGCCCCTGCCCTGAATCTATCTCCTGCCACGAGACAGGGATTGAAACCAAAATTTTTTGAATATTTTGCAAGTTTTACACAGAAAAGAGTCTTTCCAACCCCGTTTATCCCTATTACAAGCACATATTTTATTCCATCTTTTTTCAAAAATTTTTCGCTACCCTCACATATTTTCAGAGCCTCCCTCATGCTTTCCCTTATTGACTGAACAAGTGGGAGAGCTTTTTCCTTTTTTATTTTCAATGCTCTTTCAATTATCCTTCTGGTTTCTTCAATCCCTGTATCCGCTGAAATCAGAGCCCTTTCCATTCTTTCAAGAATTTCCTCCTCACCTTTTACCCCTTTCAAAACCTCATCCATCATCTTCTTTGTTCCAGAATAGATAATCAGAGAAACTTTCTTTTTCCGCCTTTTTTTAATAAATAATAGGAGCGTAACCACTATCCCGATTATTAAAAATGGGATAATAAGTATCTCAACCATGGGTGATACCCTTATATTCTCCAAAGGTTTTGCAAAATGCACATATCTCTCTTGTTGTAAGCTGACCGCAGACCGCACACTCTCTGAGTTCTTCTAACTCCCTGAATCTTTCAAACTCCTTCTTTTTCAAAAGGAACTCTTTGTAGAATCTGAGTTTTGTCCCCGGAGACCTGTGTTCTATTATATTTAAAACCTCCTTGTATAATATAGATGTAGCTCCCTCTGCATAGGGGCATTCCTCATCAAGATAGTCTATCTTCTGAAGGAGGGCGAAAGTGAGAACCTCCTTTTCGGAAAAGAATGCGAAGGGCTTTACCTTTCTAACAAATCCCTTCATCTCTGGAAGGCTTATGTCCTGTCTCCCGAGGTATCCGAGGTCCCAGCGAAGAACTGTTGATAGAAGGGAGGCACACTCGTCGTCAAGGTTGTGCCCTGTAGCTACCACCGTATACCCTTCTTCTAAAGCAATTCTGTTCATAATGTACCTCTTGGCAAGCCCGCAGGTTGAGCATTTGCTTCTCAAGTCCTTCATCTCAGGAATGGCCTTCCCTGTTTCTTTCCTCATATCGTAAACTATCAGTTTTCTTTTTAGTTTTTCTGAAGCAATTTTACATTTTTGGAGTGAACGCTCTGAATAACCATCTATTCCAAGGTGGATGTTCAACCCATCAGCATTGTATCCAATTTTACAAAGGGTATGCCAGAGTGAGAGACTATCCTTTCCTCCTGATACAGCTACAAGAACTCTATCTTCTTTTTTCAGGAGGGAAAACTCCTTGATGGTTTTCTTAGCTCTTTCCATAAACCATAATGGATAGCATTCATCACATAGGGGAAGCCGATACGCTCTTATATTTATTACAGGTTTTCTTTTCTTGCATTTCCTGCACATCATAAGACAAAATTTAGCAAAAGAATGGTTTAAATTAAAATTTATGATAAAAGGAAGGCTAACTTTCTTTCACAATTCCATTTTACCTTTATTTTTCATAAAATATCAGGGATGGAATTAAAGGTTTTTAGAATCAAAGAGAAGTTATTTACTGCAGGGCCTTCGGATGAACTCTTGAGGCTTGACAGGGTTATTTTCAGGAGAAATCTCATTCCATCAATGAAGTTCACAAAAATGCTGATAGAAGCAGGAGGAATTCTTGTAAATGACAGAATTGTAAATTTCCCATCAAAAAAGATACAGGAAGGTGATAAAATTTTTATAAGGAATATTCTTTTTGCATTTTTTGATAAAAAGGATAATGCTCCAGAAATTATTTGTGAGGATGAGAACATAATTGTCATAAATAAACCGTCGGGTTTTCTTTCTCCTGAAGAAAAGGATAGTGGAGGTCCACTTAAAGACTTTTTGACAGCCCACACAGAAGAAGTATTTCCAGTTCATCGCTTAGACAGAGAGACATCGGGTGTTATGGTTTTTGCAAAAAATAAGAAATCGGCGGAATTTCTCAAAAAGGAGTTTAAGGAAAGAAGGGTGAAGAAAAGCTATCTTGCAATTTTAAACGGAGTTCTCAATAAGGAAAAAGGCATAATAAAGGGGATAATGAAAGCAACAGGTGAGTATGGAGAATCGGAATTTTTCGTAAAAGAAAGACATAAATGGACAACCTTTGTAGAGATTCATCCAAAGACAGGAAGGACAAATCAGATAAGAATTCAGTTTTCCGAAATGGGATATCCATTAGTGGGAGAGAAAAAATATCTAATAAATTCAAAAAAGAAATGTGTGATTTTTCCTCGCCTTGCCCTTCATACGTTCAGTCTTTCCTTTGCCCACCCTCAAAGTCTTAAAACTCACAGTTTTTCCGTTCCTCTTCCCTCAGAACTTGTTGCCCTTCTTGAGCTATTGAGAAGTTCGGATTAAGCCCAAGGAGTAGTCTCTTTATAGGTTTTTCTGAGAAGGAATATCAGGGGAACAAAGAAATAAATTCCTATAACAGTCATGCTCCACATGAACTCTGGATAATTGAAGGCATCTCTTGCAAATCCATCCACAAATTCTTCATATCCTCCCACATGCATAATTCTGTTCAGAAATCCGAAAGTTAGCAAAAGGAACATAAAAATGAGGAAACCAAAAATCGTATATACAGCTTTTTCCAGATTTTTCTTTATGAGAACCCAACCGACTACGAATGAAACCAAATAACTCAGGACATAACATAGAACAAGAAGATAGGTAAGAGCGGTTTTTTCCTCAGGATTTATGAAATACATCCAGCTCCACGCGGGCCATACCGTTGCAAGATAAAAACCTATGAGTAAGAAGACAAAAATTTGATAGAGGAGTCCTCTTTTGAAGTATCTGTTAAAAGGAGAGGAAGAGTTCTTTTGCGCATTTTTTGACGCGAGGGCAAAAAGAAGTCCAACCATCCAGCTCAATATGTGGTCAAGCGGTATTGTTTCAATCACCCCCTTTCATATTTTAACACCATGTCTAAAATTTATTTAAATTTTTATGAAAATTCAAGAGAAACGCTCAAGACCACCTTTCTTGTTATTTGAATACTTATGTAGTGGACACACATTGTTATGGCCTCGTGGGTATTTTTGAGGTTCTTCTCCCCAATTTTTATTTTTTGCGAATGGGATTCGTTGGTAAGCCCTACTTCTTTCAAAGTGCTCTCCACTAACATCATCGTTCTTTCGATTTTAAACCTTTTTCAATATATGGATGCAGACGATTCCTGTATCTCCCTTCCGGAATCCTCCTCCGTTATGAGTTAGTCCAATCCTTGCATTCTCAACCTGTCTTTTTCCAGCCTGTCCCCTCAACTGGTATAGAATCTCCACAATCTGGGCAACTCCTGTTGCTGCAAGGGGATGCCCTTTTGCAATGAGCCCTCCGCTTGTATTCACGGGCTTTTTTCCACCAAGAAATGGAGCACCGCTGTCTATAAATCTTCCCCCTTCACCCTTTTTGCAAAAACCGAGTTCCTCATAGTGAACTATCTCCGCTATGCTGAAACAATCATGAACCTCTGCAAGGTCTATGTCTTCAGGACCAACTCCAGCCATCTCATAAGCCTTCTTTGCTGCTCTTCTTGTGGTGTCAACATTCAAAAGGTCAGTGATTGAATATGTTCCTGAGACCTGAACGGAAGCGATTATCTCGACAGGCTTTCCAGAGAACCTTTTCACCGCATCCTCTGAGGCGAGAAGGACAGCAGCAGCACCATCTGAAATTGGAGAGCACTCAAGAACGGTTAGTGGGTCTGCAACAACTTTTGAAGATAAAACCTCCTCAATTGTGGTTGGGGTCTGATACTGAGCTGTGGGATTCAAACTCGCATTGAACCTGTTCTTCACAGCAACTTTTGCCATCTGCTCTCTTGTGGTTCCGTATTCTTCCATGTGCCTTTTTGCTATCATCCCGAATATTCCCGGTGCAAAAAGTCCGAACACTCCTTCTATTTCTGAATCTCCTCCTCCCAACCTTCCAGCCATCATTGCCTGCGGTAAAAGGGGATTGGACATCTTTTCAATTCCAAGAGCGAGCGTTACATCATATAAACCCGATTGAATTGCAAGCCACGCCTGATGAACAGCATTTGAACCGCTTCCGCAGGCATTTGTGCAGTTTGTCACAGGAATTCCAACTATTCCTGCCTGCTCAAGCGCTATCTGACCGACCATCATAAGGGTATCATCACAGGCAGTATTCTGAGAACCTACATAAGCAGATTCAACATCAGATGGCTTTGCACCCGTATCCTTAAAGAGGTTAAAAAGAACCTCTTCAGCCATTTTCCTTATCCCCCTGTCGGGAAATTTTCCAAACTTTATAATACCACCGCCCACTACATATACTTTTCTCATTTTTTTCCCTCCAGAGGACGAAACATATAACCTATTATGTCATTTCCCATTTCATCCTCCTTGAATTTTTTTATCACCCATTCAACCTCTTTACCTGTTTTCAGTTTTTCTTCAAATGGCTCACAATCTGTAAAAATTGTGAAGAGCCTCACTCCCTCAGGGAGGTCAACATATCCGAAGGCATAAGGGAGTGGTATTCCGTATGTATAGATCTGTCTCGCAACTGTCCAGCTGGCTATTTTTCCCCTTTTGCTCAATGGCACTACCTTCAATTTATCGCTCATACAGTTCAAGCAGAAATTTTTTCTGGGAAAATAAACCTTTCCACAGCTCTCGCATTTTGAACCCGCGAGTTTGATCTCTCCATCAATCTGTTCAAAGAATTCTTTGTTTACAAGAAAAGATGGTGGCATTTAATACCTCCTTTCAAAGTATTTTTTCTTATGAACCGTCCTCTCAAGGCTCTGAGGTGGAACCCATTCTATTTCAGGTCTCACCCTTATTTTATCGTGCATCCTCTCTGCTATCTCTTTTGCTAATTTAGCAAGTTCCTCGGTTTTTGTATCCTTTCCATATTCAATTTTTAATTTCAATGGTGGCTCAACCCTTGGAGGCGGGGATGTAAGAACTATACGAAATTCTCCAGTTATCCTTGGAACGAATGAGTTTAAAACACCCTCTATCGCAGCAGGATAAACCATTACGCCCTTTACCTTCAGCATATCATCTGTTCTTCCAATAACCTTCATTCTTATTCCAGATTGACCGCACGGACATTTATCTGTGTATATCTCAACCACATCTCCGGGTGTATGCCTTAAAACATTGAGGCAATATCCTTTAAGAGGTGTGAAGACGAGAACTCCTCTCGCACCATCTTCCAAAGGAATTGGCTCTTTCGTTTCCACATCAACTATTTCAAGAAGAGCCATATCTTCTGTTATAAAATGCATTCCTATGTACTCTTCTGTTGGACAGGATGTGAAGGCAATTGGACCAAGTCCCATCATATCAAACACAAGGGCATTGTAATTCTTCATAAGCCTCTCTCTCACCTCTGGAATTCCTGCTCCGGGTTCACCTCCACACATAAGCCTTTTTATCCTCAAATCCTTTACTTCCATACCCGTAAGCTCTTTACACTTTTCAATCAAGTACTCTGCAAAAGATGGAGTAATGAACATACCGTCTATTCCTTCCATAGGTCCCAAAACCTTTATGTAATTCAAAAGTCTTTCCGTTCCACCTTCCGCTCCAACAGGAATAAGTGTTGCTCCGAATTCAATCACTGCATAAACAAGAGGAATTCCAGCTCCAAACATACTCAAAGCCATTGCATGGACAATTATATCTCCCGGTCTTATTCCTGTCCTCCATATAGCTCTCGCAAAGCTTTCAAAATTGATTTTTAAATCCTCCTTGCTGAACAGATAGGGTGTGGGCTCTCCTGTGGTTCCTGATGTAGCAGAAACAAGAACTATCTCCCTTGATGAAACACAAAGCATGGCATCAAGCATTCCCCTTGGTCCTTCGGGGAGAAACTTCATCACAATAGCCCTCATATCATCCTTCTCAAGAACAGGAAAGGCTTTTGAAAAGTCTTCAAGGCTTTTTATCTTCTCGGGAGGAGCGGATTTCTCGTCCATGTATTCCCTCCACAATCTTGATTTTGCATAAAGCATCTCAAGATGAGACTTCAGGTTTCTCCACTGAATCTCTTTCATTCCTTTTGTCCCCAGAAGGGGCTCTATTTCCATGTTCCAGTAAGGTCTATCCTTCATTTTTCCCTCCTTTCATCTTTAATCTCCCAAAGGCAGTGTGTCAGGAGAAAGTATATTTTTTGGGTCCAATTTTTTCTTTATATCCTTGACAATGGTATAATAAATTCCAAGTTTTGGCAACTGAATCTCCTGGCTTAAAGCGACAGTTCTTCCAACAACAGCCCCCTCCTTTATCATTTCTTCCACAATTTTTCTGAAAAGCATTGATGTTCTTTTCACCTCTTCGGGATTTGTGTGGTCAACCCAGAAATCAAACTCAAGCGCTATCATTCTTGACATTGGAAATGGTCCCTGAAGGGAAACCTGAAATGGCACCCTTGATGGTTCAAGGGATAAGTCCGTTGGTATCCAGTATCTTGCGATCAAATCCCTTATTTTCTTTTCAAGATATGGAATGTGTTCAAACTTGCTTGGAAAGGCTACCCACTGAAAAGACCCCCTCCACCTCATCACCCTGTTTCCCCTCCACAACCTCTTAAACAGGCATCTTTTTGCCTCCTCTATATCCCAGTTGAATGCCTGAACCATCAGTTGAAAGGATTCGTCCGGAAGTAGCATAAGACCGGGAATGCTATCAACTATCTCCTTGAGCCTTTCATATTTTATCTGAAGTTCCTCATCGTCAATACCTGTTAAGGTTACAACAACAACATGAACCGGTTGCATATCAAGAACCTCCTCAACCACCGGCGCGAAGGAAACGGATGCTCCATGCCTTGAACCGCTTTTGTAGAAGTCATGAATGAAATTCTCTCTCCCTGCCTTATAAAAGAACTCACTTATTTTTTCAAGGTCAAATGAATAGATATCCTCCTGAGAAATAGCGCAGAGTTTCTCCCTTGGCATCTCATTGAAAAGTTTCACAGTAATTTCCGTGCATATCCCATAACTCCCCTGAGAGGCAAGAAATATTCCTCCCACATCTGGACCAGGACCGAGATAGGGAATTTTTCCTTTAAAGGGATAAGAATCAACGCCGGTTTTTACAATTGAACCATCCGGCATAACCCATGTCATTCCGACTATGTTTTCATGATGATTCCCTGTTTTATAGGCAATATGTGAGGCACCACCTGACACATAGTTTGAGAGCATTGAAACGCTTCCCATTGTTATCGGATTGGCTGGTCTGAGTTTTATATCGTCAACCGAAGTTCTCTGGTTGCTTTCTTCATAAAGGGAGGCAATTCTGACATGAGGGGAAATGGTTGCTGTCATGCTTTCCTCGTCTATTTCGCAGACGGAATTCATTTTTTTGAGGTCCACCATTATTCCTCCCCTCTTCGGTATCCACATTCCTCCGTGGTTGTATCCTGTGGTTATCACATAAACAGGAATTTCATATTTATTCGCTATTTTAACTATCTCTGAAACCTCCTCTGTTGTTTCTGGAAGAACAACAATATTGGGCATTCTTCCCGCTTCTGGAGTAAAATCGTGGGAATAACAGACAAGAACCGCAGGGTTATCCGAAACCCTTTCTTCACCGAGAAGTTTTTTAAGCTCATCCTTTGCTTTATTCAAATTTTCCTTTCTCTCTCCAAAAAATTTATTCCAGCTCATTTTTACACCTCTAAAAATTTTTGGGGATTAAGAATGAAAAATGGGTCAATCGTGGATTTCAACTTTTCTATAAGAACCCGGAGGTTATTCTTTGAATAATATTCTTCAGCAACACCATCCACAAGTCTGTCCACGAAAGCACCGTTTCTGAGCAGGAATCTGTAAGAATCAACCACAAGCTGTCTGTCTTTTATCGGGATTGTGCATTTTGCATATACACATCTTCCAGTTGAGCAACTTATATAACAGGTTCTTACATCCTTTGGTTCAATTCCTTTTTTCCCTAAATCCTCTTTAAGCAATTCATCAAAAAATTTCAGGTCTTTGAAAAGGGAAAAGAACTCAATAGTATCTTCAAGAGATGCTTTTCCAGGGGTTTCAATGAATTTTAGGCCCAGTTCATCTCCATCATCAACCTGAACTCCTCCCATCTCTTTTGCCTTCTCCGAAACCTTTCTTATCTGAAACTCCACATGCTTTGCAAAAGATTCAAATCCGCATATTGAAACCCATCCCTCAAAGTATGAGACTTTTGAAAAATTTGTCCATTCTTTTGAATTCAGAAGAACCCCTTCCTGAACGAGTTCCTTTCTGGAAACCCATTTCAAGAATTCAAGTGCTTTTTCCATATCAAGAAAGTGAAATACCTTTGCCTTTCTCATTTCCATCAATGGAAATGCTTGAATGCTCGCACGGGATACAATTCCGAATATGTCCTCGGAGGCGTGATACATCTTACAGATGTGCGGACCGGGTTCATCCTTCCAGTCCGCAATTTTTTCGGAAAGGATATGGCTTCCAGTTCTGTATATATCTCCTGACGGAAGCACAGCATAAAGGTTTGTGAACTGAGTGTCAGGATATCTGTTCATAGCATACTGAACCGACCTCATCAGGTAGGTTTCAACTACAGAATCGCTATAGACATTTGCAGGTGGCAGAATTTTTTGATTGTGTTCTTTTAATGCTTCTTTTAATTCCTCAAAGGTTACTCCTCTCTGAATGTGTGCAACAAGATTTTTTACATCAAGATTTTCAATTTTCTTCATCCGTGTGAAAAGAAGAAAGATGCCACCCTCTGAAAGGGATTTTGGATCAAAACTTCCGTAATATGTGGTCCTGACAGGAATTTTTCTTGAATTTGCCATTTTTAAAATTTCTGCAATCTCCTCATGGCCTGATGGAAGAAGAACAATGGAATCTTTTGGTGGCATGCCACCAAGAAGTTCCTTCTGCCTTCTCCTTTCATAAACAACTCCCTCCTTTCCTACAATTCTTTCCAGTTCTTTTTTAAGTTCTTTTTCCATTTTTATTCATCTATAAATTCTGTTTTTATTTTTGAAAGAGCCTTCATCATCAACTGCTGGTCCTTTGCCCTTTTCATAACCTCTTTCATATCTCCCTTCAACTTCACCTTTCCCATGAGAAGTGCTTTCACTCCGTCCAGTTCCCCCTTTATTATTGATTTCCATGTAAGATAGTCTGCGCTGGTTACAAACTTTGCGGGAACCTCATCGGGGCTATTGAGCTGTCTGACTTCCTGAATAACACCACCTGAACCCTTCACATATACAATGAATCTCTCCCTCAATCCGCCTGCTGGCTCTATCACAAGGACAGCATCAGCCTCAAAATCCTTCCCTGCCTCCCTTATTTCCGGGTCGCTGTTTATAACCTCCTTCAACGCCTCACCCCATTCCATGGATGGAAACTTCGGCATGGCTAACCTCCTTCTTTATTTTCCACCTTTAACCCTCTTCTTCAATTCCTCAATATCCCTTGCAATTCCTTTATTCATTTCCTCAAATTCCTCCATATTAATTGGCTGAACCTTGTTCGTATGTCTCCTCATCCACCAGTCATCTGTTATTTTAATGTCCGCCCTTCCATCGCCAACAAATGTCTGGAACAGAACTCCGAACATATCCTGAAGCCTCTCCTTCCACATATCGTAAGTCATAAACTGATTTATAAACCTCCTTGAATACCAGTAAAGTTCTTCCATTGGACCAAGCGGGAGTCCGTGAACCACATCGCAGTTCTCAAGATAACCTATTGCCTTTGCAGCCATTCCAGAGGCTATTTCAATCCTGTTCGTTATGTTATTTGCCCATGCAGTAGCACACGCCCATGTGCATCCCTGTGCGTAATCGATCATCTTCCAGTTACATACAGGACCGTGAATGAGCGCTCCCGGAGGAGGTTCTTTTATCGTCTTTGAATAGGCATTAAATTCACCACAGGTTTTGAAACCGCAGGCTCCGCAGTTCCAGTTCAATTCAGAGGTTCTCAATCCGGATGCCCCTATTAAAAGAATTACCACGGGCTTTCCTTCCTGAAGAACCGTTGAATAGGCAGCAGCTGAAAGCATGCAGAACATATGAAGCCTTCCAAGAATCATCAGTGCCTCTATCAGATTTGGCAGTTCATCCATTTTAAGAATCTCCATCTCAAACTTTACCCTTCCTGTTATCTGTGGGGCTTTGAGGACAGAAGTAGCACACAGTTTTGCCACATCTATTAATGTTTCCTCCTGAAGTTTTTCAAATTTTATCGCCATCTTCTCCTCCTACTTTTCTTCTTTCTTTTCCTTCTTTTTCCTTTCCCTGAAAATCTCAGCCCACGGGTCAGAAATTCTGTAATCTCCGCCAGACTGTCTGAAAAGGATGTAGGTTTTTCTAACCGCATCAATCAATTTGCTCATGTTCACAAGGTGGTAAGCAGTATTCACATCAACGAAAGGATTCTTTGAGAGGGCTGCAAGAAGGATTCCAACGACAATTGGAGAATTGGGGCAATAACCGAGCTTCTGTCCTGCCACTCCAACTGTGTAATATGGTCTTGCATCAATCATAAGGTGGTAAGCCATCCACATTGCAGAGCCTATGGCATATCCAAAATCCTGAACCCTCACCCCGCAAAGTGGCCCCTTCACAACGGTTTTTGACCTCCTGTCCGTTGCATCAATGAGCCCCATGTATGATGGATGTTTTGTGTAAAGCCACCTGCAATCATCAACCCCATAGCAGAACCCGCATCCCGCATCCATTGGCGTTTCTATCGTCCTGAAATCTCCAAGAAAAACTATGCAGTCTGCTTCCCTCACCATAACAGCCTCATATTTGTACAAATGGGAGATGTGTTCCTGTGATTCCTCATGAGCGAGATCCTCCATCTTCCTTGCTATCTGCTCCTGTTCCTCCATTCCGTAAACTATCTCGGCCTCAACCTGAGAAACCCCGCCAGCATTTGGAGCTGTCATCGCTGCATTCACAATGAGTTTTGCCGCCTCTATCACATTGTTTCTCCTTGACTGGTCAGGCGGCGAAAATGGGGGCCAGTCGTTTATGTATATTCTCGGCATTGCTCTACCTCCTCTTTATATGGTCTTGTTCTCTTAAACCCATGAATCATGTAGTTTTGCGGAAATCCAGGTATTGACCTTCCTGTAATCAAAAGCATGGGATAAAAAAGCCGCCAGAACCGCATCTGAATTTTTGCAAGATGTAACCTGTAAGGAGTCCACTGATTATCATACCATAGAAATTTGACTATGTGGAAAAATCTGTTTACCCTCTTAAATTCCTTTAAAGCCTTTTCCTTATCGTAAACTGCTATCCCTGCAATTTTTCCTGAAAGAATTGCGCCGAAGATACCAAATCCGAGTGATGGGTCAATCGTTGCGGAAAATGTTCCAGCACATATTCTGTCGTTGAAAAAAAGAATTGGTTTGCTCAAATCCATTGAAGCCCTGAAGCGGATGTATTTTTCAGGAACCTCACCTATCTTCTCTTCCATATCCTTTAGCCACTCTTCCTCTCCTTTCTTTGTTATAGGCTTCCTTGAAAAGAGAAGACCAAATGTGATTCCGTTGAGACTTGTCCTGTAAAAATAGTCCGTTGTATAATATCCCGCAAAGAGGTGAGCGGTTCCTTCCTCCTCTTCTTTTGAAGGTTTTCTGTAATAAAATCCATCAAGGTCAGAGCATTTCCTTCCGAATAAAGAATATACTTTCTTGTTAAATCCCGTTGCAATTATAGAACCGGGAGGCACGTCGTCAATCTTTTTTATTTCAGTTGAGAAATTAAATTTAACACCGAGTTTCTTTGCCTCATTGTAAAGAAAGTAATCCACAGAACTTTCCCTTTTTCCCCTTTCTATTCCCATAACAAGCGGGTCATCCGATATCCAGGGTTTATCAAGCGTCCACAACTTCGTCCATTTTATGGTCTTAAAAACCTTCTCAAATTCTATCTCCACTTCCCTTTTTAGATAAAGGAGGTCACAGGGTGTCACATGAAGGGATGGGTGAAATGGGTCTCCCTCTCCTATTCCCTTTCCCCTTTCAACAATGAGAACATCATAATCCCTTTTTGCAAGAAAAATCCCTGCGGTAAGTCCGCTCAATCCTGCCCCTACAATCACCACCTTTTTATTTTTCATCTCTCCTCCCAAATGTTTTTTCTATTTCCTCTACCTTAAGGTTGAAAAATTCGTTTTTAAAATACTTTTCAAGTTTTTCACCGGAAAAAATTATGTGATAGAGTTTCCACAAAAGCTCGGGCATTCTTTCGGGAAGGAAGGGTTCTTGCTTTTTGTTTTTTATAATATCCGTAAGCCTCAAAAGGAGAAAAATTCTTACCTGAACATAAAGGATTCCCAGGTCAATGATGATTTTCTGATATTCCGAAAGGGTCTCATCATAAAACTTTTTAACATCAAGAAACTCATTCAAAACCTCCTGATGAACATCAAGCTGAACCTTAAGGTGATAAAGTTTGTCCTCGTCTGAGAGCCTGTCAAAAAAGAAGAGTTTGATGAGAAACGGCTCCTTCATCTCCTCAAATTTGTCCACCGGTTTTTTAAGCCATGCCATAAACCTGTCTTTTCCCTTCTGTGTAATTGAGTAGATGTGCTTTTTCAATCCCTCATCTTCTCTGGTTTCCTTCTTTACAATCAAACCTTCCTCTGTCATTTTTTTAAGGGTTGGGTAGAGCTGACCGTCACTCACATTCCAGAAATGCCTTATGGTGTCTCTATAGAACTTCTTTATCTCATAACCCGTTTTGGGCTTCTCGTATAAAAGCCCGAGTATTGCCTCTGCTAAACCCATATACCTCTAATAGATACACTCTTTTTGATATATTGTCAAGTGGAATATACAAGTTATATACTTATGCTACATTTTACAATTTTGAATGAGATAATTCAGGGGCTCGGCGCTTTTTAAACCAAGGGATTTATAATTTTATGGTTCTCCTTAAGGAAGGGCTTGGAGATTTGGCTCGCCAAAAAGATAAAAAATATAGAAGCACACAGGATGGGTAATAAATTTTTAATTTGAAAAAAAATAAGAATGGTGTAATCTTTAACTATGAGCAAAGAAAAAAGGAGGAAAGAATGGAATTCACTGTGAAATTCCGGGATATGGAAGAAGATGAAATGGCAAAAGCCTATCTGGAAAAAAGGGTTGCTTTTCTTAAAAAAAGCCTCAAAGACCCTGCCAATGTGTCCTTTATATTTTCCAGGGATTCAGATGGAGTTAATCTGGAATGCACCATCCGTTCAAAAATCTTCAACATATATTGTAAGGAAAAAGCAAAGGATGCCCTATCCTCTATTGACCTCATCAAGGATACCATCAAGGTTCAGCTAAGAAAAAAGAAGGAAAAAATTGTAGAAAGAAAAAGAAAAACACCCGAGTTGCCTGCTGAAAGAGTTGAAGAAGAAACGCTTGAAATAGAAGAACTTGACTCAAAACCAATGTCAAAGGAAGAGGCAGTCCTTCAACTGAAAGAATTCAATCTTCCCTTCCTCGCCTTCCTTGATGAAGAAAGCGGAGAGATGGCGGTGGTATATAGAAAGGGGAAAATGTCTTACGGAATAATAGTTCAAAAGAAAAAATGAATATAACAGATTTTCTCTCGGAAGAGTCCATTATTGAGGAGTTGAAGGGAAAGGACATTAAATCCGCAATAGAAGAACTCGCACTGGTCATCTCAAAAGGAATAGAAAATATTGTGAGTCCAGAAGAGATTTCATCGGGAATTTTAAAAAAGGAAAAAGAGTTAAAGGAAGAGGCTATAGGAGGTGTTCTCATACCGCATTTAAGATTTGACAATGTTTCCATTGGAGTAAAAGGTGCGATGGGAAGGGCAAAAAACGGAATTAATGGAATCCATATCATCTTTATGCTCATCGGTGATAACGAATCCGCAGCAAGGTTTGTAAAAGCACTCTCTCTCGTATCAAATTTCTTCAGGGAAAAGAAGAACTACAATTCCATTCTGAAAGCGAAGGATAAAAAAGAGATTTTTGGAGTGATAAAAGAAAAAGGGATGGAGTGATGCTGAAATCATGGCTTTTTCTCGCCTTCAACTTCATTCTCGCACAGGTCAAAAAAATTTTAGGAATGAGGAAAGGAGAAAAAAGTTTCATCAAAAACTATGCGGAGGATGGTATCTATCCGCTCTCACCAGAAATTCAGGAAGTAATATTGTCCATGGAGAAATGTATCTCCTGCGGGTACTGCGAGATAAAAGGGAAAAAGGGAATTTCCCTTCTTCCTCACATAATAAGGGACATCGCTCAATATGAAACCTTTCCAGTTGATGAGTTTCTTTCTGGAGAAGAGGTATGTCCTTTCGGAGTCAACCTTTCAAATGCTAAAGTTTTGACGAAATTTAAAGAAACAAATTCTTAAAATGGAGAAAAAAAGACTTGAAAAGAGTTTATTTGAGGCTATCTCCAGAATAGTGGAGGGAAGAATTTCAACCTCTCCCAACCATCTTCTTGCATATTCAAGAGACCTCTGGCCTTTAAAATTAATAGAGATTCAGGAAATGAAGGAAGAATCACTCAACCTTCCAGATGCTGTGGTATGGGTAAAAGATGTTAAGGAGGTGGTGAATCTCCTTAAACTCTGTTCAGAAAATGAGATTCCTGTTATACCGTACGGAGGAGGCTCAGGAGTATGTGGAGGAACCATCCCTGTAAACGGCGGAATAGTAGTTGACCTAAAACTCATGGATAGAATAAGGAATCTCAACGAATATTCCCTCCTCGTAGAGGTTGAAGCAGGTGAAAACGGAGAAAGGTTTGAAAGAACGCTCAACAGACTGGGCTACACCCTCGGACATTTTCCGTCATCCATCTACTGTTCCTGTGTTGGAGGATGGCTCTCAACCAGGTCTGCAGGACAAGCATCCACCCTTTACGGCAAAATAGAAGATATGGTCACTGCTTTAGAGGTTGTTCTTCCAGATGGAAGTGTTTTAAGAACAAAGGAAACTCCCCGAGGTGCAACAGGTCCTGATATCAAACAGGTTTTCATAGGCTCAGAGGGGACTCTCGGAATAATAACTTCTGCGGTTTTGAAAATACATCCATATCCAGAGCACAGAGGATTTTCTTCATTTTTCTTTGAAGATTTGAGTTCAGGAATTTCAGCAATTCGCAAGATAATGAGGGCTGGCGCAAAACCTGCAGTTTTAAGGCTTTATGACCCTGTGGATACCCTTGTCTCATCAATGGGAGGAGGAGAAAAAGGAGGAGGATTTGGAGAAAAGGTTTTGAAGTGGATAATTGGAAGCCCATCAATGGCAAACAGATTCATTGAAAGATTTAGCAGAAAGTGCCTTTTAATAATGGTCTTTGAGGGAACAAGAAGAAATGTCTATACCGCTCAGGACATTGCCCGGGAAATATGCAGAGAAGAAAAGGGAATAGACGAAGGAGAAACACATGCAAGAAAATGGTTTGAACACAGATATTCGATTTCATTCGGTCTATCAAGGATTTTCAGCATGGGGCTCTTCGCTGATACAATGGAAGTGGCATCACCATGGGATAAGCTTTATAACCTCTATCTTGAAATAAAGAAAGCCATCTCAAAATATGCACTTGTAATGGCTCACTTCTCCCATGCATACGAGGATGGATGCAACATTTATTTCACATTTATAGGTGGAGGAAAAAAACCGGAGGAAAGAAAGGAAAGATACATAAAGATATGGAACGATGCAATGGAAGCATGTATAAGAGTCGGAGGAGCAATCAGTCATCATCATGGCATCGGAGTTCTTAAAAGGAAATGGCTCAGGGACGAACACGGAAGGGGATACGAAATAATAAAATCTTTAAAAAGCATCATTGACCCGAAAAACATAATGAATCCGGGGAAACTGCTGTGATAAAGAAATTCAGCAGAGAGATAGAATACTGCACATTTTGCCCGAAGATGTGCAGGTTTGTCTGTCCTGCCTCAGAAGCAACAGCGGATGAAGCCAGAACTCCTACCTTCAGGGCTTTTGTCCTCTACCAAATTTTAAACAAAAAAACGGAAATGAATCCCGAAATCAGAAAAACCATCTACTCCTGCGTGCTGTGCAGGGCATGTAAAACCGTATGTGCTCACGGAATAGATATTTCCTCCTATACTCCTTTTGGAAGGGAACAGTTAAACAGGGATGGGTTAGCGGATGATGGAAGCAGAAGGATTCTTGAAAGATTTTTGAAGGACGGAAATCCTTATGAGATAGAATTCAGAAAATCATCCTTTATGGAGAGGGTATTTTTCCCGGGATGTAAATATCTCGGATTTTACAGACAAACCATGGAAAGGGGAGAAGAACTTTTAAGATATGCAGGAGTAGAATTTTCAAGGATGGAAAAATGCTGTGGTTTTCCCCTTTATTCAATGGGATATATGGAGGAGTTTGAGGAATATACAAAAAATTTTAAAAAGAAATTGAAGGGAATAAAGGAAATAATAACAGCCTGTCCAACATGTGAGTGGTTCATCAGGGAATTTCTTGGATTTACAAACGCCCGTGACCTGATTTCAGTAATTATAAAAAGTTCTCCGGTCATTAAGAAAAGGTTTAATAAAAGTTTTTATTATCACGACCCCTGCTACAGGACAAGGTTTCTTGAAAAAATTGACGATATTAGAGTCGCCCTTTCATACATCCTTGAAAACCCGCCGCATGAATTCCTTTTCTCAAAAGAAAACACCTTCTGCTGTGGCGGTGGAATCATGGAATTCGTTGACCCGATTATGGTAAGAAAAATCACGAGGATGAGACTGAAGGAGGCTGAGGATGGAAATTCAATAATTACATCCTGTCCAGGATGCAGAAAGAATTTTGAAATAGCAGGAGCCGAGGTTTATGACATAATAGACCTTTTTTATGAAGCGATAAAAGGTGAAGGCTAAGGTTTATGCTATTATAAATCCGAAGGCAGGAGGGGGAAAGACGGGAAAGAATCTAAAATTTATAGTTGAAGAACTCTCAAAACATTATGAGGATTTCAGATATTTACTTACAGAAAGAAAATTACATGCTACCGAACTGACAAAAAGGGCGATAGAGGAAGGAGCGAAACATATAATATGCGTTGGTGGCGATGGAACACTCAATGAGGTCGTCAACGGATTCCTTCTGGAAAATTCTTCGTTTGTAAAAGATGTTGGACTTTCAGTTATATCAACAGGAACAGGTGCGGATTTTTTGAAGGCTTTCGGAATAAAAAAGGGCTTCAGAATTCCATCTGGAAAACAGGTTTTTATTGATGCTGGAATATGCGAATTCATCGGATGGGACGGAAACGAGAAGAAAAGGGCTTTTATAAACATCACGGATTTTGGGATTGGCGGAGAGGTTGTGTGGAGGGTAAACAGAACCACAAAAGTTTTCGGGGGTTTTGTATCATTCTTAACAGGAACAATCTCAGCTCTTACCTCCTATAAAGGAGCAACTGTGAAATACAGAATAGACGGCGAGGAAAAAAGGGAAAAAATTGTTGGATTTGTCATCGCCATAGGGCAATTCTTCGGAGGAGGGATGCATATCGCTCCTTTATCAGACCCTTCAGATGGACTATTTGATATAGTAATACTCAAAAGGGGAGGACTCAAAGACTTTCTGAGGTTTGGCCCCAGAATATATAGGGGAACCCATCTCGGAGTAGAAGGAATTTATCATACAAGAGGAAAAAACATATATGCAGAGGTTCTGGAAGGAAAATGTCCAATTGATATGGACGGAGAAGATGTGGGAACACTTCCGTTAAAAGCATGGATTGTACCGCGGGCGATAAAATTGATACTATAAGAAGATCTGGCATAATTCCTCTCTTTTTAATTTGATGGGATAAAATAGTATAAAAGGAATAAAATTTTGCCATTTTTAGGATTAAGACGGGAAAGAAACAATTAGTTTTTGAATTATGACACAGCGTTTTACCTTTTTCAGAAACCATACAAAAATTTTGCCTGACATTTGTTTTCCGGGAAGTTATAATGGAAGTATGAAAAGAGGGAGTGAAGTATGAAGGTAAGAATAAAAATAAAAGGGATGGAAAGAGAGAGGTGAGTGGTGGGTTTTGTTTTACATTTTTATTTTACTTTTTATTAATGGATATGCAAGAGCGCTGGAATGGGAGGACATTTCTTTTCCATCTTTCACAGGAGTATTTGAATCTATGGCAATTGATGGAGAAGGGCATCTTTGTATTGCATATAGGGAGGGAGTAGGGTCTGATAATATACGGACAGAGGTGAAATGCTTTTATGAAGGAAAATGGGTCGGGAATATTATTCAATTCTTTTGTTTCAGTCATAAGTAAAATGCCTTTATGAAGAAGAATGGGTTCAAATCGGTGGAAGATGGGGGAGGTCCAATGACTCCCCACCTGGTCCGAGGTTTAAGGATTGGAGTGATACAAAATGGTGAATATGTATTTATTCCTCATTTTTTTATCCTTCTACAACAATGGATTTTATGAGGATTATTCCATTCTTTCACAAGGTATTGAAAAGGGGGAGGTGGAGATAAAAGAAAAGCATTATAAAAAGAAGAAGCCATATATCACCCTTCTTACAAATGTTGCTTTACCCTTTGGAATAACATTTTTATCTCCACTTTTTCTTTTGGATTATGATTCCACCGAAGCGGAAGATTATTTAGGTATGGCTGGGGTTATATCTCTTCCAGTTTTTACTTTTACAACCATCCCCGCCCATATATATGTGAAAAATGATGCAGGAAAGGTATTTTTGCTTATTTTAGGAAAAGTATGGGGAATAGGAATAATGATTACAGCATATTTCCAGGCATTTGGAGCGTGTGTAGATGGAGAGGAAAAGGAGTGTGAAAGAGCAGAGAGAGTGGCATTCGTAATGATACCAATTGGTGCACTCATTACAGGTGGAATCTACATCTATGAGGTGATAGATACCTATCGGCTTGCGGTTAAGTATAATGAAAAGATTGAGAAGGAAAGGGAAGATTCCAGATCATCATTCTTCATCCAGCCTTTTATTACAAAAAGGGGAGATATTTTTTTGACAGCTGAAATAAAGTTTTAGTATGGCTGAGATGGAAAAATAAAAAGGAGTTGTGTA
>JBBIVP010000003.1:0-29117 GCA_037439705.1 bacterium | reverse complement strand
AATAAAATGAATGAGAAAGATAGAACAATTGAAAAATTGTCAAAAGAAATAGAAGGATTTTATTCCTCCACCTCCTGGCGGATTACAGCACCTTTACGCGCTGGTAAAATAGCCTTAATTCGCATCATCCAGTTTTTAAAAAGGTGGTTCAGATGGTCAAGGCATAAAATGACACTCCATACCCTTAGAGAGCTGGTACCTCAGGAAAATGAAATTTTTCAGAGTACTGGAAATTCTCCACAATTTGTCATTTCCTCATCAAAAAAATACCTTCCAGCTGGATGGTGTTATATATCGTTTTACATAGAATTCATTGATATAAACGAAGTCTCACCTTCACCAAAACTCATACCAGACAATGGAGCTGGATTTAAGGAAGAATTGTCCATATATCTCCCTTACATCAAAAAGGGAAAAATAAAAAGAATCGCCAGATTCCCTGATTGGACAAGAGCAATTCGCCTTGATCCATGCAATTCTCCTGGAAAATTTATAATCAAAAAATTGAAAATTGTTGAACTCGGAAAATTCCAAGTTTCCATCTTCCTTTTATGGGAAATTATGAAACCATTTCTTTTGCATCCGAAAATTTTGATCCAGAAGGCAATAAAGGTTTTCAACATCTTAAGAAGTGGAGGATTAAATACACTGAAAGAGAAAATTGTCTCCAAAGCTTCTTATCAATGGGAAATTGAAACCACTCCTGTCTTCAAAGGATTTGAACCCTCCCGCAAAGATAAAGAAGATTCAGCATGGGCGGATTATTTCATCCTTTCAAAAAAGATTGAGGAATTGGAAAAAGAAAAAATAAAAACAATTAACACCATTCCACCAAAAATTATAAATATAGAAAAAAATAGATTAAAAATCTACACCGAAAAGCTCTCCTTTCCACATACTGATAATCCACTTGTTTCTATTATAATTCCTGTTCATAATAACATAAAACTTACTGTAGAATGCCTTCTTTCAATAGCAAAGTACACAGAGGATATTCCTTATGAAATAATTGTTGTAGATGATGCCTCAGAAGATGAAACGGAGGAAATAATTTCAAGGGTAAAAAATATAAAGTATATAAGAAACTCTGGAAGAAGAACAGGATTTGTTCACTCCTGTAATACGGGTGCGAAAAAGGCAGAGGGAGAATTTATACTCATCTTAAACAACGACACACAGGTTACTAAAAAATGGCTTTCTCCTCTTATTGAAACATTCTCTTCTTACGAAAATGTAGGGATAGTATCTCCAAAAATTATATATCCCAATGGAAAACTTCAGGAAGCAGGATGCCTCATAAATCCAGATGGCTCTACAAAACTGATTGGACTTAATGATGACCCTAATCTTCCAAGATATAATTACATTAAAGAAGTAGATTACTCTTCAGCAGTATGCATGTTGATAAAAAAGAGTCTTTTTGAAGAAACAGGAGGTTTTGACGAAGATTTTTCTCCAGGCTATTGCGAGGATGTTAACCTTTGTTTAAAAGTACGTTCAAAGGGTTTCCGTATTTTATACAATCCACATTCTCTTATTATTCACCATCTGAGTGCAACATACAACAAAATTGAGCCCTCATATAAACTTTCACTTGTGACTTTCCATCAACAAAAATTGTGTGAGAAATGGCAGAAAGAAATTGATGAACTTAACAGAATAAAGATTATAGCATTTTATCTTCCACAATATCACCCAATTTCAGAAAATGACCTCTGGTGGGGAAAGGGATTTACAGACTGGCATAAAGTTGCAAGCGCCAAACCCAATTTTGAAGGGCATTATCAACCACATATTCCTCAAGACCTTGGTTTTTATGATTTGAGAGTAGAGGAAGTAATGGAAGAGCAGGCAAAGCTTGCAAAAAAATATGGAATTTATGGCTTCTGTTTTTACTATTACTGGTTCAGTGGAAAGAGACTGTTAGAAATGCCTCTTGAAAGGATGCTATCCACTAAAAAACCCAACATACCCTTTTGCCTTTGCTGGGCAAATGAGAACTGGACGAGAAGGTGGGATGGTATGGATAATGAAATCCTCATAGCACAGACCTATTCTCCTGAGGATGATATTGCTGTAATAAAAGACATTATTCGTTATATGAAACATCCGAATTACATACACATAAAGGGAAAACCACTCCTACTTGTTTACAGAATAGACCTCTTCCCAGACATTAAAAAGACAGTGGATACCTGGAGGGATGTTTGCAAAAAAGAGGGAATAGGTGAAATATATCTTGCAATGGTAAATTCCTTTGATTTTGCAACAATAAATCCTGACCCAAAAAAATATGGTTTTGATGCATCAGTGGAATTTCCACCGCATGGATTTTCTGTTCCTATTCCTCCACCTGGACAGCTCTTAAATCCTGAATTTTCAGGTGTGGTGAGTGACTACAGGGAAACAGTTTTAAAATACATAAAAAAAGAAATACCGAAAGGCACTCATTTTCGTTCGGTTCTTCCGGGCTGGGACAATACTCCGAGGCGTCCAAATGACGGATATATTTTTCACTTTTCATCACCGGGAGCATATCAAGCATGGTTAGAGAAGATAATTGAAATAACGAGGGAACAGAATGGGCCAGATGAAAGGATTATATTTATTAATGCTTGGAATGAATGGGGAGAAGGCTGCCATCTTGAACCGGACAAACGCTTCGGACACGGATTTCTTGAAACAACGAAGAATGCTTTAGAAAAACGAATCTTATTGAATGATGGAGAATAAACTCACTCTTGTTGGACATCCTTTCGCACCAATTGGAAGGGGAGAAGACCTTCGCTGTATCTTTCGCTCATTCAAGAAAGTAAACCTCGTCCCATCCATTTATGACATATATTCCTATTATAAACCAGATGAAGAAATGGGAAGGGAATTCAGTAAGTACCTCGTCAATGAATTAAGTCCACACCTCAACATTTTCATAATTAATGGCGACGAAATAAAGCCAGTAATGGAACACCTGAAGAAAAAAATTCACAAAACATCTCACAATATTATCTATCCCCAGTGGGAATTGAGCATCTACCCCAAAGAATGGGCAGAACAATTGGACCTTTTTGATGAAATATGGGCACCATCTCGCTTTGTATTTGATGCAATAGGTAAAGTTGTATCAAAACCAGTATTTCATATGCCTTTACCCACTGAGGCCAAGCTTTCTTTCTTCATTTCGAGAAGGTTCTTTAGACTACCAGAATCTTCTTATATATTTTTGTTCTTCTTTGACTTGAGGTCATATATTCAAAGGAAGAATCCCTTCGGAGTAATTAAAGTTTTTGAAGAGGTTTGCTCAAGAAGACAAAATAAAGACATAAGGCTTGTTATCAAGGTAAGCAAGGGGGAACCAGATGAAAAAAGAAAAAGAGATTTTCAACAATTCATCTCATTCGTTGAAAGGTCAAAATGGAAGGACAGAATGATAATTATAGATAAAGAAATGAGTAACAATGAAACAAAAAACCTGATAAGGTGCTGTGACTCCTTTGTTTCCCTTCATAGATCAGAGGGATATGGAAGGGGTTTAGCGGAAGCGATGTATCTTTCTAAACCTGTTATAGGAACGGGTTATTCAGGAAACCTTGACTTCATGAATAATGAGAATTCTCTCCTTGTGGGATATAAACTCATAAATGTGGAAGAAGGAGAATACCCTTTTGCAAAAGGACAGGTCTGGGCGGATCCGGACATAGAGGAAGCAGTTAAATATATGACAAAACTCATTGATGAAGTTGAATTCGGATGGTCAATCGGTGAAAAGGCTCAAAGGCATATAAGGACTTACTTCGGTTACAGAGCAACAGGAATAAGATATATAAAAAGGATTGGTGATATTATGGAAAAGATGAACCAGTTAGTTTTCCCTCATTTAAAAATTTTAATTTCATGATGCCATAGGAATCCTCTTCCCCCTCAAACCGAAAGGTGTTCTTTCCCTTTTTGAGTGGAAGAGAAAAAATAAACTCCTTTGGAACGATGGGAACCTTTTCTTTACCCAATTCTTTATCATTAATAAAAAATTTTATGGAAGAAAGACGAAGTGATTTCATCAAAAAACACAGTGATACAATCCTTTCATCAGGAGATATTATTTCAAGAGTTCCTGATTTCTTTATCCATCTAATAGGCTCACCTTCATAAAGCTGTATGTTGCTCCATTCTTTTCCAATTACAATAAAAGGAACTGGTTCTACCTTTGGAGGAGTGTAAACATATATGTATTCATCTTCGTGGTAAGGCATCCAACCTGCTTCCTCAAGAAATTTTTTTAAATCCCCAATATTCCCTGTTTTATGAATAATCGCGTATTTAATATCAAAAAATGAAGCAATGCCTGCGGAGGTTCCCTTAAAGTCGTATTCAATTATGTCTTCGTAAATAAAACGGGTTTTTTCTTCATATTTATAATGAAGGGTTATGAGTTGATGAAGGAACGGATATTTTGTAATTTCATACCAGAATGGGATAAAAGAATGGTCTCCTGAGCCACCGATAATTTTTTTGTGGTGGTACATGCCATAATACAGAACTAACCGATTATACGGGTCAAATGGAAGCTCAAGAATGGAAAAATCTCCTTCTTCTCTGTCAAGGGTTTTGTAGAATTCAGGCACAGGCGGCGGTGAAAACCTTCTAAAAGGAGAGGGAAGAATCTCAAAAATTAAAGTTATTGAAAACAAAGAAATGAAAACCCCTCCCTTTTTATATCTTTCCCTTATCCACTTTATACCAAATGAGAAAAGGATTGCAAAGCTTATTATACACATTACAAAATTTCTTGAGAATGCCCTTGCAAGTTTTAGGTGTTTTGCCAGAGGATATGAAGGAAGCTTTATTATGTATTTTCCTATGGATATTACCCCCCCTTTTATCTGAAGAACAGGACCAAGGGAAAGAAGAAAAAATATAAGCGCATTTATGAGGAAAAAAAGCGTCAATGTATTTTTCTTTTTCAGAAACCCAAATATAGCCATAAACAGGGCAGAATAGGTTATATAGTTAGAGTTCAAAGAAAGAAAAGCTTTAAAACTCTTATAAATTTCAAGAAAGTACTTTGCAAAAAATAGATGATTTGCGGATGGAATAAAAAAGGAAAGGAAATCAGGAGAACTCCTTATAACCACATCCATATCCCAGCCCCCACCTGCGGAATAGAGGTGTAGAAGACTAAGAACAGGAAAAATGAGAAAGAAAAAAGAAAAAAGAAAAATTTTAAGAATGGGTTTTATAAAAGCGGTAATAAATTTTATCCTGAACATTAAATATATACCCACAAAAACAATAAGGGGGAGACAATAATACCAGGATGAAAGGGAAGTTAATGTAAAAAATACCGCTGATAAAAACGGATATAACCAAGAAGATGAGAACTCAATGGATTTGAAGAAAAATAGTAAAAAGAAAGGAATCCATTCTATAGAAAACGCGGAAGGAATATCTACATGCATAATATGAATAGGAGAAAAGGAGAAATACATCCCGGCTATAAAAGCACCTATTCTTTCTCCGGTAAGATAAAGAATAAGATGATACATGCTAATTGCTGATAGAATAAAACTAAAAATGATAAGGATGTTTTGAGCAAGAAATGGATTGAAAATAATCCCGAGAAGGCTCAGCAATAAGTGGGGAAACATTGCTTCATATGCACCACTACCCTTTGGATAATAAACTTCTTCAAAATAAAATGGACTTTTCAAATTAAGAATATTTTCAGCCCCTCTCTGCGCATTAAATAATAAGAGATATCGGATACCTTCTGAAGGAAGGGAATTGTTGAGATTCTTTATCAACCGGGAGTATAAAATTAGGGTAAAAATAAAAAATAAAAGATAAAATGGAATATGCCTTGAAATCCTCATTGTCTTTTTTTACATTGCTTGATAAATTATTTCAAGGATAATAGCATATTTTCCAATGCTCTCTGCTGTAATAGTTAATTACAACTCTGGAGAAAACCTTCTTAAATGTGTAGAAGAAATTCTTGATGGAGTAAATGAAATAATAATAGTTGATAATGCATCTTCTGATAAAAGTGTGGAAAAGGTTTCAGAACTCTATCCACTCCTGAAAATAATAAAAAACGAAAGAAATGAAGGATTTTCAAAGGGTGCAAACAGAGGAATTCTTGAGGCAAGAAATGATTTCATCCTTATAATGAACCCCGATGTATTCATAAATAAAACCTCCATCCATCAACTTTTAAAATGTCTTCTTCACGAACCATCCATTGGAATGGTAGCCCCAAAACTACTTTCTGATAATGGGAAAATTGAGCTCTCCTATGGAAACGACCCTTCACTTCTCAACGAATTCATTCAGAAAATTAAATCAAGATTAAGGGTTTCGGGAAATAAAGAAAAAAATGTAGATTGGGTCTCAGGAGCATGTTTTATAGCAAGAAAAAGAGCATTATTAGATGCAGGGCTTTTTGATGAAAATTTCTTTCTTTATTTTGAAGATGCAGACCTGTCAAGGAGAATGAGAAAAAGGGGATGGATTGTAAAATATATTCCATCAGCGTCAGCAATTCACATAAGAGGAGGGAGTGGAAATTTTGAAAGGGTTCTATACGAATACAGAAAGAGCCAGATTCTTTACTACAAAAAACATAATTCCAAAATTTCCCTTATTCTTTTAAAAGCCTATCTGGTTTTGAAATTCGGATTTCTCTTTTTAATGAAAAGGGAACCCGTTTTCAAGAAAATAGTCAAAATGGTTCTGAAAGAAATATGAAAATAATTTTTGATGCGAGACCTGTGAAGAGAAGGATGCACGGGATTGCGAGGTTCGCGGTTGAAACTTTGAAAGCTATTTCAAAATTAGACTCAAAAAATGAATGGACGGTCATTGCACTTGAGGAAGGAAAGGAAAACCTGCCATCACTGCCTGAAAATTTTGAAATTTTGTTCGTAAACCTGCCTCCGTATAATCCACTTGAACATGTTCTCATTCCATATTTCTTGAGAAAAAAAACCTATGATATATATTTCCCATTTTTGTAAAGGGACGGGTTTTTATGACAATCCATGACCTCATTCCTATAACTTATCCCGAAGGATATGGATTTTTGAAATCCATTTATTACAAAAGAATTTTAAAGCTGTGTATAAAAAGGGCTGAAAGAATAATAACGGTTTCAAAATCAACTGCAACCGATATAGAAAGAATTTTTGGAGAAATGGAAAAGGTAGAGATAATTTATAATGGAGTATCAGAAGGATTTTCTCCTGTAAAATGTGAAAAAGATGAGAAAACTCTCAATGAACTCTCCATATCAAAACCATACATAATATTTTTAGGAAATGAAAGACCGCACAAAAATTTTCTCAATACTGCAAGGGCTTTTGAGATTTTAACCAATAAATTCCCTCACCTGAAATTAGTTTCTGCTGGAATTACAGAAGAAGAAGCAATAAGAATTGTGGGGAAAAAAATTGATAAAATCATCTGCACCGGATACATCGGAGATGAAAAAATTTCAGTCCTTTTGAGGAATGCTGAACTTGCAGTTATGCCATCTTTTTACGAGGGATTCTGCCTTCCTGTGCTTGAAGCAATGGCATGCGGTTGTCCGGTAATAACATCAAATAGGTCGTCCCTTCCAGAGGTGGTGGGCTCAGCAGGACTTATGATAAATCCCCATAATCCATCTGAAATTGCAGAGGCTATATCCCTTCTTCTCGTAGACCATCAAAAAAGAAACGAATTGAGGGAGAAAGGTTTAGAAAGGGTAGGAGAATTTTCGTGGGAAAAAACTGCATCCCTTTTGCTCAAACTAATTTCCTCATAATTCCCTGCCACGCTTTCTCAAAAAAATATCCAATCTTATACGCAATGAGTGCCACTGCCCAACCCGCCACTACATCAACAAACCAGTGATGCCGAAGATATATCGTTGAGAGCCATAAACCTATAACAAAGGGAAGAAGGATGTAAAAAAGCACTCTTCCCCTTCCCAGCATACCCTTGAATCTATAACTTATCAAAAGCCCAAGCGTTGAAACTCCCACATGAAGGCTCGGAAAGGCTCCCCATTCTGCAGCGGGATTGTGTCTTTTGTAAAAGGAATCAAAAGTATTGTGAAGAAAGATACCATACAATTTTTCCTTAAATGCTCCATCAAGATATGACCATGGTGGTTTCATCGGAACCAGAACATATCCAATAAACCCTACATAGAAACACAAAACGAGCATTGCTGATGAAAGCCTGAACTCCCTCTCCATCCCTTTTATGTAGAATGTCCAGAGACATACGAAGGGAATGGCAAAGTATATAGCATAAAAGAAAGCCATTATATCAGTAAGAAAAGGGGTTGCGAATTTCTCAAGGTAGATGGGCAAATCCGTTCCAAATAGAATTCTGTCAAATTCTATGAGATACGGGGTAAAATCCCCGTGGTTGAAAAGGTGGAACCTCGTCTTAAAATTCTCATATATGAAAAGAAGGGTTGGGAGGGGAATCCAGTCAAAAAATATCCTCACTGCATTTTCAAAAGCAAGTTTCAATTTTTCTTTTTTGAAAATTTCCCTTCCACCCCTTATAAAAATAAGGAAGATGAAAAAGAACATTCCGCCGACTGGAAATGTTATTGTGCTGTCAAGATATATTATTGGTGCAGATGGGTCAAGAAATAAAAAAATCGGTAAGGAAATGAGCAATACAAAAAAAGAAAAAAGGGATGCAAATCCAATTCTTGAGATAATTTTTCTCATAAAGAGAAATATATATTATATTTGTTTTCCTTCAAGAATTTTTGTAAAAAGAATTTCAAAAATGCTTGACACATAACTTTTACTATGGTAAAAAAATTTATGACTATAATAAATTTAAGGAGGTGCAACTATGAGAGATGAGGAACTCAAAACAAAAATAGAGGCAGCAATAAAAGAGGCAGGAGGAAACCAGCAGGTTTTAAGACAGAAGATGAGGGAGATTGGAAAGGATGCTACTGCTGCTCAGGCCTATATGGTTATAATTCCAACAGTGTATAATAATCTTCCAGAAGTGAAGCAGAAGCTTGCAGGTCTAAATGCAGTTTATCAGTTCAACATCGAGGGGTCTGGTCAGTGGCACCTCATTTTTAAAAACGGAGAACTTGAAGTGAAAGAGGGAGCACATCCTTCTCCAAATGTAACAATCACAATGTCAGAGGAGGTAAGAAAAGCAACTGCGGAAGGGAAACTTGACCCACAGATGGCATTTATGAGTGGAAAGATAAAGTTCGCAGGAGATATGGCTCTCCTGATGAAACTCGGAGCTCTCATAAGAGGATAAGTTCATTTTATTAAAACCTTCTTTTTAAAGGCGGATAGGAGAGCGGTAGTAAGAAGACCCGTTTTTCCATCCGCTATCTTTTTTTCATCTATTACCACAAGGGGAACAATTTCGCGGGTAGTAGAAGATATAAAAACTTCATCGGCGGAAAGAACCTCTTCTTTTTTATAAAAGCCCTCCTCAACTGGAATTCTTTCTTCCTTCGCTATCTCAATAATAAATTTTCTTGTTATTCCTGCAAGTATACCGATGTCGAGATGGGGTGTTTTGAGAACTCCATTTTTTACGAAGAATATGTTTGATGTTGTTCCTTCAGCAACAAATCCTTCATGGGTCACGAATATACCCTCCTGCGCCCCCATTTTCTCAAATTCTATGGAGGCAAGAATATTTGGGAGAAAATTTATTGTTTTGGCTCCCCTTATTGAAAAATCGTATAATCTGGTATTTTCAACAAAAATAGCCTTTATGCCCTTCTTCTGATAATCCTCAATTTTTTTGTCAATATCAACAAGCATAATGGATATATCAGGAGTTCCCTTCGGAGGAGGAAGTCCGAGACCGTTTCCCCTTGTAATCACTATCCTTACCGCACAATTTTTTACCCTGTTAAGTTTCAATAATTTCATTATCTCTTTCTCTATCTTTTCTTCATTCACAGGAAAATCTATCTTCAAAACCTTAAGACTTCTTTTCAATCTCTCTATATGGTCTTTAAAGGCGAATATCCATCCATCATAAACCCTTATAGTTTCATAAGCTCCATCTCCATAGTTCATTCCCCTATGTTCCACCCTCCACAATTTTGCATTTTTCTTAAAAACTTTAAAGTTATAAGAAATGAACCTATAAACCTTCATAGGTAAAGATATTATTAAATTTTTTTCTTCAATTCTATTTTTAAATCTCCTTGACATTTTTTCTTATTCAATGTAAATAGATATATAATGCTGGAAGAAGTTTTCAAAGAAGAACACAGGATATTCAGGGAGACGCTAAGAGAATTCATTGAAAAGGAGGTAAATCCAAATAAGGAAAAATGGGAAAAAGAAGGCATTATCCCAAAATCTGTCTGGCGAAAAATGGGAGAACTGGGATTTCTCGGCTTCTGGTATCCTGAGGAATACGGAGGGTTTAATGCAGACTTCCTTTATTCTGTTATATTTACCGAGGAATTGTGCAAAAGTAAAGTATCAGGATTTGAAGTGGGATTTCTCGTTCATAACGAAATGGCAACTCCTCCCATCCTTCATGTAGGAAATGAGGAACAGAAAAAGAGATGGCTTCCAAAAGCAGCAAAGGGAGAGATGATATTCGCTCTCGGAATAACAGAACCCTTCGCCGGAAGCGATGTCGCAGGTATCAGGACAACTGCCGTAAAGGATGGAAATTATTACATAATAAATGGCACAAAAACATTTATAACAAATGGGGCTTCCTGTGATGCGGTGACGCTCGCTGTAAAAACGAATCCAAAAGCAGTTCCTCCTCATACAGGGATAAGCCTCATAGTTGTTGAAAAAGGAACTCCGGGCTTTTCGGTTTCAAGAAAACTGGAAAAACTCGGAAACCATGCATCAGATACCGCAGAACTTGTGTTTGAAGATTGCAAAGTTACGGCAGAAAACCTCCTCGGAGAAGAAGGGTCTGGATTTTATACAATAATGATGAACTTCCAGAGAGAAAGGCTCGTTGCAGCGATAGGAAATGTTGTCGGAGCACAGAAGATGCTGGATATGACAGTTGAATATATAAAAGAAAGGGTCGCCTTTGGAAAACCGCTTTCAAAATTTCAGGTAATAAGGCACAGAATTGTGGACATGCTTACAGAGATAGAGATGAGCAGAAGCTTTGTTTATCACTGCGTGGAATTGTTCATGAAAGGTCATGATGCGACAAAAGAGATTTCAATGGCGAAGTTTTATACTTCAGAAATGCTTAACAGGGTGGCGTATAATTGCCTCCAGCTTTTCGGAGGCTATGGATATATGAAGGAATACCCGATTTCGCAGGCTTATGCGGATGCAAGAATGGCTACAATAGCAGGGGGGACATCAGAAATTATGAAGGAGATCGTGGCAAAACTCATCGGCCTGTAAATGATATGGATCGGAACAAGCGGGTATATGTATGAGTGGTGGAAAGGGGTTTTCTATCCTCAAAATATTCCAAAATCTAAGTGGTTTGAATTTTATCAAAAAACCTTTAATACCGTTGAGCTGAATGTAACCTTTTATCGACTTCCGAAGGAATCTGCCTTTGAAGGATGGAAGAATAAAGCCAAAAAAGGCTTCATTTTTTCCATAAAAGGAAGCAGGTTCATAACACATATAAAAAGGCTAAAAGATGTTGAAGATTCTTTAAATCTGTTTATGGAAAGGGCAAAACTTCTAAAAGAAACTCTTGGTCCTGTGTTATGGCAGTTACCACCCCAGATGAAACCCTATGAAAAAAGGCTGGAAGAGTTTCTAAATCTTCTAAAAAAGACATCACATCCTCTACATGTGATTGAGCTCAGAAACAGGGAGTGGGTTAGAAAAGATATTTTGAACGAGGTTGCACGATACGGTTTTACCGTATGTATTTCCGACCATCCTGAGTGCACGGTTGAAGAGGTTTATGAAGCACCATTTCTCTACATAAGAAGGCATGGAAAGGGAACCCTTTATGGAGGTTCTTATAAAAAAAAGGACCTCTTAAAGGATGCAGAGTTAATAAAGTCCTTTAAGGGAAAAGACGCCTACATCTATTTCAACAACGACCAGAACGGGTACGCGGTTTTAAATGCTTTAGAACTTATGAAATTGTTATCCTGATTTTCTGACTTTAAACAATTATCTTCACAGCACCTCATATATTCTTGTTTTTGACCTCCTCCCTTTTAGTGAAATTGTGCCCACATACTTTGTACTGAAATCTTCTCTTACAACCCTCCATGTCTCTTCTCCTATGAGAATCTGACCGGGAGAAGCCATTCCCTGCAATCTTGAAGCCACATTTACTACATCACCTATAACCGTCCATTCCATTCTCTCACCCGCTTCTATTCCTCCCACAAGGCAAATCCCTGTATTTATACCAGTCCTTATCTTTACTTCCTCTCCTCCAAATAGAACCCTTCTCATTTCTTCTTTTATCATGATTGCAGCCTTTACCGCGTCAACCTGATGACCTTTTGTGAAAACAGATGCTCCAAAAATTATCATCGCACCATCTCCAAGGAATTTGTTTACTATTCCGCCTTGCTCACTTGCTATTCTGTTAAGGATTGAATAATAAAACTTTATAAACTCAGCAATCTCCTTCAAAGACGCCCTCTCACACCTTCCTGTAAAACCTGCAAGGTCACAGAATAGAACTGTGATTTCTCTGAGGGAAAGGTCTGAAGTTATTAAAATATCTAAGGGAAGATACCTCTCAAGGTTTTTCAATTTTTCCCTGAGTACATTCATTTCCATTTTCATAGCGATTATGGAAAAAGCAGGCGAGAGAAGGTCATAATCCGTAAAGGCGGGATTTAAAAGGGAGATACCTCCTCTAAGTTCATCCGTTTGGATTTTTATATAAAAAAAATCACCTTTTTTCAAAAATAAATGCTCAGAAGAGATAAGGGACTTTATTGTGGAGTCTATATCCGCAAAATCCCTTTCTGATATTCCAGTTGACCTAATAAACCTTTTTCCACTCTTCCCTTCAAGAAAAATTCTGTAACCTTCTGCTTTTGTAAGCCTTTTTATTATCTCGTCTTCTGGTGCTTTGAGTAAATTTTTGAAAATTTCAGAAAAATCCTCTTGTTGAAAAATTCTCGCTTCAATTATTTCAAAGGAAGTGCTTCCTGCTGTAATTATGTCTCCCTCGTTCAGGTAAGCTGTTGAAACTTCTTTTCCATTAAGAAATGTTCCGTTTCTTGAGCCAAGGTCTCTCAGAATTATTTTTCCACCCTCTTTTTCAATCAAGAAATGGTATCTTGAAATTCCTTCATCTGAAAGAGAAATATCGCAATCAGGAGCCCTCCCAAATTTTGCAGGTAGTTCCACCATTTCAACCTTTTCCTCTCTATCGGGGACAGAAATTTTTATGAGAAGGCTCACCTGACAAGTTGATTCAACTGAAATATGGGAAGGACAATTGATATTATGAGGAAAAACACAATCCCCGCCATAAGAAGTATCATTACGGGTTCAATGATTGCTGTCAGTGCAGATGTAGCAGCATCTATCTGTGATTCAAAATTTTTTGATATGCTGAAAAGCATCTTTTCAAGCTCGCCGCTTCTTTCACCAATTGCGATCATGTGTGTAACTATGGGAGGGAAAAATTCGCTTTTTTTGAGGGTGAGATAAAGGGGTGCTCCTTCCTCAACGCTCTCCTTTGCTCTTTCAATAACCTCTTCAATCCAGTAGTTGTTGACTATTCCCTTTACGATATCAAGAGCCTTAACTACTGGAACACCATTCTGGAGGAGGGTGGCAAGGGTTTTGGAAAACCTCGCTATAATCACCATCCTGTAGAGTTTTCCAAAAATCGGAAAACGAAGTTTAAAAAGGTCAATTCTTTTTTTGCCTTCAGGAGAGTTTTTGAATCTCCTGAAAAGATAAAAGAGCAATCCAATGAAAATGAGCATGAGGGGCCACCATTTTGAAATGATGTTTGATATTTCTATGAGAATCCTTGTGTAAAGTGGAAGGGCCTGCCCTATGTCCTCAAAAATCCTCGTTATTCTCGGAATGACAAAACTCATCAGAACCCATATAACCACTATCATAACAAGAAGAATTATCGCTGGATATATCATTGCGGTAAGAACCTTTCTCCTGATAACGGATTGGGATTCCATGTAATCAAAAAGCCTCATCAAAACAATGTCCAAGGAACCACTGGATTCCCCTGCCCTAACCATATTTATGTAGAGAGGGCTGAAGACACCATTACACTTTTCCATTGCATCAGCAAGGGATTGCCCCTCATTTATTGCCTCTTTCAATTTAGAAACAACCGATTTGAAACGAACCTCCTCTGTCTGCTCAAGAATTGCTGAGAGGGATTCGTAAAGAGGCATTCCTGAATTCAAAAGGGTAGAAAGCTGGGCTGTGAACAGGGTTATTTCCTCACCCGTGATTCTCTTCAACAATTTTATCTGCTTTATTTTCTGTAATAATTCTGATGTTCTTTCTCCTGTTTTTATTTCAAGCGGAAATATACCCTCTGTTCTTAATTTCTCCTTTGCCAGTTTTGGATTTTCAGCCTCAATAACACCCTTTCTCTTTTTCCCCGCTGAATCAACCCCTTTATATACATATATGGACATTTATTCTATCTCCTCAATCCTCTCCTGTGTAACCCTTATCACCTCTTCAAGGGTTGTTATTCCATCAATTACCTTCTTTATTCCATCCTCTCTCAATGTATCCATTCCCTTTTCAACTGCTGATTTCTTTATTACATTGGTAGGGACATTCTTTGCTATTAGTGCCCTTATGTCATCATCAATGATGAGAAGCTCAAATATCCCTGTCCTTCCCCTGTAGCCAGTCCCCATGCACTGGTCACATCCCTCTCCCCTGTAAAGAACCTTTACTCCCTTCAATTCTTTTATCTCATCTGAAGAAGGTTTATATGGCTTTTTGCAGAAAGGGCATATTGTTCTCACAAGTCTCTGAGCAAGCACACCTATTAAAGATGATGCAACGAGAAAAGGTTCAACACCCATATCTATAAGCCTTGTTATTGCTCCTGCTGAATCGTTTGTGTGAAGGGTGGAGAAAACGAGATGCCCTGTTAAAGAGGCATGTATTGCTATCTCTGCTGTTTCAAGGTCCCTTATCTCTCCAACCATTATTATGTCCGGGTCCTGCCTCAGGATTGACCTCAATCCCTGAGCGAAAGTCAGATTTATCTTCGGATTTACCTGTATCTGCCCTATACCCTTTAATTGATATTCAACAGGGTCTTCAATGGTTATTATGTTTTTTTCTTCCCTGTTGAGCTTTGCAATGGATGCGTATAAGGTTGTGGTCTTTCCTGAACCTGTTGGTCCTGTAACGAGAAAAATCCCGTATGGCATGTTTATTATCTTCAAGAGTTTTTCAAGCTTTTGCCCTCTCAAGCCTATTTCTTCAAGCGGAAGCATCATTGAACTTCTGTCAAGAAGCCTCATCACAACCCTTTCTCCAAATGAAGTTGGAACCACAGATACCCTCAAATCAATGTCCTTTCCTGCTATCTTTATCCTCGCCCTTCCATCCTGAGGAAGCCTCTTCTCAGCTATGTTGAGAGATGACATAACCTTCACCCTTGAAACCATGCTTGGATGTGCTTTTTTTGGAACCCTCATTATTTCATGAAGTACGCCATCAACCCTGAATCTAACCACAACCTCCTTCTCAAAGGGCTCAAAATGAACATCACTTGCCCTTGAACGAACCGCCTGAAAGAGGAGGTTGTTGACAAGTTTTATTATTGGTGCCTCATCAACCTCATCAAGCAGGTCTATCGGCTCATCAAATTCCTGAATCTCTTCAACCCCTCCTTCTATCTCTTCTACCATCACATCCGCTCTTTTTGTTTTTCTATCGTAAACCTTATTAATTGCATCAATTATATCATCAGAAGAGGCAACCACCGGAATTATTGGAACTCCACCATAAAAAATTGAAAGGTCATTCAATGGATATAGGTCAAGCGTGTCGGAGATAGCAACCTTTATTCCGCTATCTGCCTTTTCAATTGGAATGAGGGAGAAGTTTTTTGCAAACTGTATTGGTAAACCCTCTATTAACTCATCAGGAATAGTGTCGGGATTTATTTCATTTTCAAAAGGAAGACCAAACTGAATAGCGAGTGCATTTGCCAGTTCTTTTTTTGATATGAGTTTCATCCTTAATAGTGCCTCCCCTATCCTTTCTCCCCTTTCAAGAGCAGATGATGCTGCCTTTTCTATATTTTCTTCAGGAATGTTTTTTAATTTTTTTATTATCTCTCCGAGCTTCATTTTTTATTCAGTTATAGAGGGTGGAAATGAAGGAAAGGTTTCTGGGGAAGGAAAGGTTTCGGGAATAATTTCAGGAGTTTCAGGCTGAGGATAAGAAGGAGGGGTCTCTTCTGCGGGATATGTTTCCGTTGGAGGAGGTGTAACAGGCTGTGTTTCAATTGATGGGTAAGAAGGAGGAACTCCGATTTCCGGAAGCTTTTTCATCTCCTTCGTTTTCTTTTCATACTCCTTTGTCTCACCTGTGTATCTCTTTCTGAACTCAAGCCCTTCTTCAATTTTTTTCTCCTTTATGGCTGAAAGGTCTTCAGAAGTAGAGATTATGTAGGGGGTTATAAAAAGAAGGAGGTTTGTCTTTTCAACCCTCTTTGATTTGGAACGAAAGAGCCATCCGAGCACGGGTATGTCTCCGAGAAACGGAACCTTTACCTCGCTATCGGTTACGCTGTCCCTCATTAAACCACCTATCACCACTGTGTTCTTATCCCTAACAGTTACAACTGTCTGTGCGGACCTCTTGAATGTGGTTATGCCAAGAATGTTTACATTCAAACCTTCGGGACCGGATGCTACATCTGAAACCTCTGTATAGATTTTCAATTTTACCTCATCGCTTCCCGGGTTTACCTGAGGAGTAATTTTCAGTGTAATACCCACATCCTGCCTCTGAATTGTCTGGGTTGTCACTCCGCCTGCTCCAACTGCCTGACCTGTAGGAAACGGAACATTCTGGGCAACGGTAATCTGCGCTTCTTCATTGTCAAGTGTCAGAAGCTGGGGTGTTGAAAGAACATTAACCTCTGTATCCCTCTGAAGTGCCCTCAAAAATGCTGCAAAACTCGGAATGGTTATGGAAACCCCTTTTTCTGTGGTTATTGTTATTGTCTCACCTATTACGCCGGCAAAGAGCCCTGTAAGATTGGCAAAGGCTGTTGGGTCAAGGATTAAAGTTGGTATTCCTCCAACAGATTCTCCTCCTATAAAGGTTGCAGTTCCCTCCTTTGTCTGATAGCCCGCATGAAACGAAAGACCCAGTTCCCTCATCTTTGAAAGGGATACCTCCATTATGAGAGCCTCAACAAAAACCTGTTTTCTCGGTATGTCAAGCTTGGCAATAACTGATTTAAGTGTCTCAAAATCCGATGGTGTAGCAATTATTATCAGCGAGTTGGTTGACTTGTCAGCAGTAATTCTAACCCCTCCTTCAAGTTGGACAGACGGAGGCTGACCGGGTTGAGGTGCTGTTCTCTGGGCCCCTCCCTGCGCTATGGCGGAAAGGGTAGATGCTAAACTTGCCGCATCAGCGTATGATAGATAAACCACATGTATCTGCCCCTTTCCCATTTCCATTGGAACATCAAGCTTTTTTATAAGGTCTTTCAATGCTTCTATGTCTGCATCGGTTCCTACAACAATGAGTGAATTTGTTCTCGTCTCAGGAATGATTTTTGATATCTCTACTGCCTGCTGACCTGTTTGAGCTCCCCTTCTCTTAATCGTTCCACCTGCAGTTTGATAGAGCTGTGAAAGGAGTTTTGAAACCTCATCAGCAGAGGCGAACTTCAAAGGTATAACCTCTATTTTTGGAGTATATACTTCTCTATCAAGCTCATTTATTATCATTATTAACCTGTCAAGATTTGAAGCCTTTTCCGTTAGAATTAATGTGTTTGTTGGAGCATATACCTGAAGGTTTGCAAACTTTGAAATCAACCCCCTCAAAACATTCGCCATCTCATTGGCATCTATATACTTCAATGGAATGACCTGTGTTACAAAAATGTCTTCCGGAAAAACCTTCTCCTTTCCTATAATTGTCTTTATTCTGTGTTCCTTTGCCTCCCTTGCAGGAACAATTTTGTATATCTTTCCAACCTTTACAAGTGTAAGTTCATTCACTTCAAGGACTGACTCGAAGATGCGAAATGCCTCCTCAACTGTCACCTCTTTAGGAGAGATTATGGTAATTCTTCCACGCACCTTCTCATCAAGCATAAAGCTTTCTCCCGTAAGTTCACTCATAAGTTTTATGAGCTGTTGAATCTCAACATTGTTCATATTTATGTTCACGGTTCTATTTTTTTTATAAACCTGCGGTGTTTGAGAAAAAATGGTGATGAGAATAATTGCAAGTATTTTCATATTTTCCTCCGTCTCACCTTATATTATAGGTGAATGTAAGTTTTTGACCGTTCCTTTCAAGGTCTATCACAAATCTCGTCTCATTCTTTAATTGCTGAAAAAACTGAAGTGCACTTTCAGGTGTCGTCAGTTCCATTCCATTTATTCTCTCTATAACATCTCCGTTCTGAATTCCTATCTTATCATATATGCTTCCCGGCTTTATAGCAAATATCTTGTAACCCTTTATCTCACCAGCAATGATGTTCGGAACGATTCTCGCCTGTGTCATCATAAGACCAAGATTGGAGGTTGCCTTCTCAAGGTCATCCCTGCTTACCTCAAACCTCCCTTCTCCAACCTGCCTCACCTGCACATCCACTTCACCGACACTTTCCCTTCTTTCCTCCCTTTTGGGAATTCCCAATCTGGACTCGGAAGGAGTTCCTGAAGCAACGACAAACTTTTCAAACAGTTCCAGACTTTCTATTCTATCCCCTCTTTTTATAAGAACCCTCGTAGGCTCTATCCTGTAAATCTCCGCTCCGTCCTGTGAAAGGTAGTCATTAGTCCTGTAAAGGTCTGTCGTTCCAGTTGAGTTGTTCTTTATAATTGCTATTGAATCCTCTCCCACAAGAGTCCCGACAAGGGTAAGATTGAGAGGTGTAATTTCAACTTCACCTGTTATTTCAAGAGGAAGAACCGGATTTTCTGTAAAAGGGTTTGAACCTGTAAGAAATTCCTGAAGGGATGGCTTTCTCTTTTCTCTCTTTTTTTCAGGGAGTTCAGTTTTATCCACTTTTTCAGGAACTTTTATGCTTTTCACCACCAGCAAATCCATAATTTTGCCGAATTCTATACCAGCAATTCCTAAAAAATAAAAGTAAAGAGAACCAGAAAATGGAACTTCCACCTTTCCATTTTTGACAATATGCCCAAATCCATTATTTAATAATATCTCAAAATATAAAAAAAATCAAAAAATTACTTATAATAAATCTTTCTTGAGCGGGTGTTTTATTTAATGAATTGCCCTACTGCAAGAAGGATGCTTATAATTGTTCCGAATAAGGCAAGCGTTCCAACCGTCCACTTAATAAGAGATGTCATTCTCTCATACATTGTGTCAATCCTTTCATTTATCCTGTCAAACCTATCATTCATTTCCTTCCTCAATTCCTTCACATCCATCTTCAAATCATTCACATTCCTCTCAACTATCTCAAGCCTTAAAAGAACTTCCCTGAACCCATCCCTGCTTACCCGGTGCAATTTTATTCTTTCCAAAATCATTGCCTCAAGCTCCTCGAGTCCATCCTCTCCGAGTCTCTCCCTTAAGATAGGCATCTTATCCTCTTTTTTTCATTTTAACAAATTTCAGGCGTCGCTCAAAAATACAAACGGAAAAGAAGTTATATGCATTTGAAGGAATCTTAAAAGATGAGGTAGAATGAGGGAAATGAAAAGGGAAGCAATTTATGCAATCCTTTTTTACGGAAGTGTAAATTTTATATTATTTATGCCTGTCTTCTTTCAGAACAGAACATTTGTGCCATTTGATATCATAGACCAGAACTTCCTTTACCCTCCAGAACAAAAAAAGATATTCTCTACCAATGCTGTAAGGTGGGATGGAATGTATTACTTTTTTCTTACAGATTATTATCTTCAAAAAGAAATAAAAAATCTCCACATCCCGCTATGGACTCCTTACATCCTCTCCGGATATCCCATTTTTTCCGATGGTCAAAATGGATTTTTGAATCCGTTCAGAATAATATTCCACTTTCTTTTTTCTCCCTGGAGGGCAAGAGATATCCTCGTATTCATCCACCTTATTATGGCAGGATTTTTTATGTTCCTATATCTCAAAAAATTGAACCTTTCCTTTTATCCCTCATTACTCGGAGGCTTCACTTACTCCTTCAGCCTGCCAATGACAAGCCGCATTTCTTCTGATTTTTATATTTCAACCCTTGCTTATCTTCCACTTCTACTCTTATGCTATGAAAAAGCAGTTGATGAAAAAAATAAAATATGGATTGGAACAGGAGGAATTATTCTCTCTCTCATAATTCTCGGAAGGTATCCTCCCTCCTCATATTTTTCTTTGCTTATCTTCGCTTCACTCTTCCTTTTTAAACTCTTCACAAATCCAAAAAATTCATACAAAAAAATAATCATCACATTTTTTCTTATACTTCTTTCAGGACTTCTCATTTCATCAATTCAACTTCTTCCCACAATAGAACTTTCATATTTATCATCTGAACAAAGAGGAGAAAACCTTGATGTCCTTGGGAAAAGGTTCCCAATAACCTTCAGAATCGCCCTTATGGTAATGAACTTTTTCTCTCCGATTTTTCTTGGAAGTTCTCTGGATATAGTTGCAAAAATAGAACCCCCCTTAGACCCATATGTTGTCTCGGGATTCACCGGCATCCTCTCTCTTTTTCTTCTCGCACTTTCTGCAATGAATATAAGAAAAAGAGAAATACAGTTCTACCTCATTCTCTACGCAGTTTTTCTTCTTTCCTACCTCCACACCCCTGTAAACTATATTCTTTCCATTATCCCGGTTTTTAAAAGGTTAGCAATTCTAATTGCCCTTCCTCCAGCAATTGCCTTCTTGAGTTCTGTCCTTTCGGGCACAGGAGCCCAAATTTTGTTAAGTGCTAAATCAAAAGAAAAAATATGGCTTTCAATTTTTATTGCATCCCTTTTATCAATAGGAAGTGCCATATCTGCTTTAATCATTTACGGAAAACACCTCCCCACTCACTGGCTAAGTTTCAGCAGCATAAGAATCCTCACACCCCTCCTCACCATCCTTATTACCATATACATCTTCCTTGTAAAAATGCCCGTCTCTTTAAAGGGACTATCTTTAATCCTTATATCAATGACAGAACTCTTGCCTCTCTTCCTCTCTTTCAACAAAAGCATTTCAATACCTGAATTAAAATGGAAATATCTTCCCCAAAAAATGCCCAACCTCTACAGAACATCTTCTGACCTGATACTTGATCTTTATATGATTTTCCAAATCCACTCTCCAGATGGCTATGAAGGACTTATACCGGATTACTACATAATGGGAATAAAACCCGAAATAAAAGGATTTCCAGTAAGAAGCTTCACCCTTGAAGACCTTACTTATCCAGTCGCTCGCCTCCTCGGAGTTAAAAGAATTGTTTCCTCAAATCCCGAAAATCTGCGAATACCACAGGAAATGCTTGAGAAAGTGGAAGAGAAAGGGGTAATAACCATTTTTGAGGTAAAAAATGTCCTTGAAAGAGTATTTCTCGTTGGAAGTTCAAAAAGGGTTTCTGACTGGAAGGAAGCATCTAAACTTATTAAAAACGGCTATAATCCAATTGATGGGGTTCTTGTTGAAGAAGAAACAACCTGCAAGGGCGGAAAGGGCCATGCAAAAATTCTGGAATATAAAGATGAAGAAGTAATTGTGAAAGCCCATGTTGAAAGATGGTGTGCCTTCCTCGTCCTATCTGATACATATTATCCTGGATGGAAGGCTTATGTTGATGGAAAAGAGAAAAAAATTCTGAGAGCCTATGGACTCATAAGGGCAGTCCCCATTGAAGAAGGAAATCACATCGTAAAATTTGTCTTCAAACCATGGTGGATTTTCCCAGGTGGAATCCTGAGTGGAACCGGTATCTTTTTGTGTTTCACACTCATTCTCTCAGGCTTAATAAAAACCACCTCATGAAAGAAAAAACAAAAATTATACCCGTTCTTATTATCTCCTCTTTACTCTCCATTAAATGGCTTGAATACGCAAAATCGGTTGAAGAAATGGCAAACTCAAGATGGCACACCTTTATGGCAGCCACATATTTCTCAAGAAAAAATGAAGATTTAGCTTTAAAAGAACTTGAAGAGGCAATAAAAACAAAGGTCGTATATCCTGAAGCGTATGTAAAAATCGGAATCTATTACCTGAACAAGGGGCTTTATGAAGAAGCAATAAAACTCTTGCTTCATGCCTTTCAATTCTATCCATCCGACAGAGAAATATGCCTTTCCATATCCCGCTCCTTAGAAGGTATGGAAAATCTGAACGACGCTATCAGATGGGCAGAATACTGCTTCAATCTAAAACAGGAAAAAAATACACTCATCTTCCTTGCCAGCTTATACATCAAAGTAGAACGGACAAAAGAAGCTTATAACCTCCTCATAAAATTCAAAAATACCGATGACCCGGATATTCTCCTACTTTTAGGAATCTCCGCCTTCAAAACAGGCAAAAAAGAATTCGCTATAAGAATTTTTGAAACACTCCTCTCCCTCCCGGAAATCCCCGAGTCCGTAAAAACCCTGATAAAAAAGGAAATAGAAAAATAATAAACCAAATTTTTATCGTTAAATTTTATCAAGGTTGAAATTTAATCGAACACTTGACTTCTGAAAATTTTGGGTTATAATGATTTCAAATGGGAAAAGAAATGGGAATAGGCATTGAAGATTTAGAGGAAAGGCTTCCGAGGATAGAAGCGAGACTTGATAGATTAGAAGCGAGGATGGATGAGTTAGAAAATAGGTTCAGCAGATTGGAATCAAGAATTGATGCCCTTTACGAGAAAACAGAAAGGGACAAAACGGAGTTGATAGAAAAGATAGCCTTTTTCAAAACAGAACTTATTGAAAGGATGGAAAGGGACAAAGGCGAACTCATTGAAAGGATGGTGAAGGACAAAGGCGAAATGATAGAAAAGATAGTTTCTCTTAGAACTGAATTCATAGAGAAGATAGTTTCTCTTAGAACCGAACTCATTGAAAGGATGGAAAGGGACAAAAGGAGCCTCATCTTATGGTTCATAGGAATAATGCTTGCATTCTCAACCCTTAACATAACTGCTATATGGGCTATATTATCACATCTTGGAAAATAGAAAAATCCTTCGGTTCAGAAATAGTTCTTAAGTAATTTACCTTTCCAGAAGGTATCTCTTCCACGAGGTCAGGATAGATGAAAATAATTCCTTAAACCTTATTATGAAGTTTCTTCTTATTGAGATAAAGGGCAGAAAGAATATATCTATAAATTTTGGAAGAGGAAGTTTCAAAACGAACTTTCCCAAAGGAGAAGGAAGTTTTACAGCGAATGGAAGAAGTCTCATAAACTTGTAAGCAATTGATGGGGGGATACCTGAGTTTATTAGGGATGGTTCTTTATACGAGCCATATCCCTCAAAAACCATTCTTTTTTCTTCCTCTCCGATGAATCCCTTATTCAGACAGTCCCTGTATATCTCAGTCTCCGGAAATGGATACATTATGCTTGTTATCGCTCCATCCGGCTTTATTCTGAAATTCATTTCAACTGTTTTTTTCATATCCTCAATGGTTTCCCCGGGAATACCAAATATGTTGAGCGTGCAGACCCTTATTCCAGCCATTTTGAATGCTTCGCAGGATTTTATTATACTCTCATCAGAAATTTTTCTATTTAGAACCTCTTTTCTTATTCTTTCGCTTCCTGCCTCAATTCCTATATCAACATAATAGCATCCTGCCTTTTTCAGCAAAGAAACTACCTCATCATCAACCATTTCAGGGTGAACGAGTGCCTTAAATTTTATTCCTATCTCAGATGGATATATTTTGGCAAACTTCTCAAGCCATGCCTTATTTAATGTGAATATGTCATCGTAAAAAGCAATTTCCTTGTAATTTCTCCTTTTCAGGTGATACTCAATCTCTTCAATGACATTTTCAACACTCCTTCTTCTGTAAAATGGACCACCGTTTCTGTAAACCTTCCGCCATATTGTTGTATAACAGTAAGAGCACAGATACGGGCATCCCCTTGCGGTCATTATGTATAATCTTTCTTTTATCGCTCCATACTTCTCAAAAATCTCCTTATCGGGAAATGGTAGTGAATCAAGGTCTTCCATCAATGGACGAACGGGATTTCTTATAATTTTTCCATCCACCTTAAACCATATATTTTTTATGTCAGTCCTTTTTTCTCCCTTTTCCATGGAATTCAGAAGCTCAAGGAGAGCCTCTTCACCCTCTCCTGTGCAAACCATATCTATTCCGTCCTGCATGAGAACATATTCAGGAACGGATATGGCGTGCGGACCTCCAACTATTACAGGGACTTTTAAAGATTCCTTTAATTTTTTAGCCATCTTCTTTACCCATGGAAATAGATTTGTTGGAGATGAAAAGGCTATGAGGTCTGGTTCAAATTTTTCTGCCCTTTTCAGCATGAATTCTTCAATTCCTATGAGGTTATGGAGTTTCTCTATAAGGTTTATCCTCCTTTCAACCTCTCCTGAACCAGGATGATAGAGGAGGTCTACTTCATGCCCCTTTGATTTCAAAAATGATGAAAGATACTCAATTCCTAACCATTCACCCCCTCTGAATACAAAAAGGACTTTCATTTTTGAATTATATCATAATAAGGTCCATAAAAGCAAGGATTGAAAAAAGTCCACTTTTATTATAAAAGACTTTAAGGCGATAAATTATGGGGAAAAGGAAATTACTTCTTTTGCTTATTAGCGGTATAATTTTAACATGGAGATTTCTTTTTGTTATAACTATTCTCCATGAAGAAAGATTTGCTGAATCCAATGATCCATTAAGAGTTATTGATGTAAAAAGGAATGGAAATGAGATCATCCCTTTGTTCTCCTCGTTTAAAGAGATCAGAATTGGTCGCCTTTCCTTTTTAATCAATACATCTTATGAAATGCCCTACCCTGCAGGTATACTGAAAATAGACAAAAAAGAATACATCATTTCTGCTGTTCCATATTCAGCTCTTATTGTCAATATATATCTTGGCAGAACATGGCTTTCTATCTTTGGAAAAAACATATATTCAGAAAGAGCATATTTTCTTTTTACATTTCTTCTCTTTTTGTTAGTCTATATGAAATTTATTGAAAAATTTATTGAAAAAAATAAAGAACTCCTTACCATCTACCTCATTACATTTCCCATTTTTGGGGCACCATTTGCTCTCCCCCCTTTTTACAACCAGGTTGTATTATTCATAATGGAAATTATCTTTCTTATGAAGCTGAAAAAAATTTTGGAAGAAAGAACATTAAACTCAATTGATGCATTTTATCTTTTAGCATTTTCGGGACTTTTTCTTCACTTTCATCTTATAATAGGAGGGATATTTCTTTTTTCAGTGATAATTGCATTTCTTCTTACAGAAAGGAAAATTTCGCTCAAGATAAAGGTAATTCCCCTTATTTTTAGCGGATTCCTATTTCTTCTTCTCATTTTTCCATACATAATCAGCCCGTTTACAGGAATGATAAATTTTCTTTTCAAAAGCATCCATCCCAAGGCATCTCTTTTTTTATTCCTAAATTTTATTCGCATTATTATGGGGGTATTCGCACCACTCTCTTATGTGCGACCATCTCTCGGAATCCAGTTTCTGCCATTTTCCCTCCCATCAGGTATAATTTTGTTATTCGGTCTTCTGGGATTGTTTTTTGAAAGAAAAAGGGGAAAATTTGAAAAACTTCTTTTTATCACATCTCTCTTATCTCTGTTATTTATCCAGTTCCTTTTATTTTACTCTCCCTTCCCTCATCACATAAATTACATCCTTCTATTTTTTATTCCCTATATCCCTTATGCATTAAAAAGGATAAAAATTTTTTCATCTGACAGGGCTGTAAAAATCATTCTTATTTTTGCTATTTTTTACAATTATATCCAGCTTGAAGTATGGAGAAAATATGTAAATGAATCATCCGATTCTCTATCCCTTCATAGAAAAGTAGCGGATTATTTAATAGAAAATGACATAAAAAGAATTAATGACTTAGCGGGACCTCATGGCTATAAACTTATCTCCAATGGAATGGTAGAAGCTGTTGATTGGACATATTTCATAGAAAAATACCCAAATAGGAATGCAATTTATACCGCTCTTCTTGCTTTAAGAAATCAAATAGTTCTTTTCGGAAGCAAAAAAGGATGGTATAAAAAAGGTTTAAGCTTTGAAGATGCTGTAAAGGTTGCAGATGAAATCGGATTGAAAATTGAGGTTCTTAAAAAGTTCCCTTCTGATGAAAAATATTTGTTGGTTCTTGCAAGGGTTGTATCTCCTTAAGAAAAGCCATTTCCAGATGAGAAATTCTATCATAAAAGAAAAAAATCTGTGCCTCAATCTGAAAAGGGATATCGGTTTATAAATTTTTGCTAGAATTTTTAAAATAGATGAATTGGAATAAAAATTCATTTTCTCATCACACAAGAGGGTGAGGAAATATAGCCTTTTGAGCAAACTGTTGAACTTTTTATTTTTTATATAAGGGTTATCCTCATACGAGTAATTTCCCCATTCATTCAGATCTTTAGGAAAAGAAAATTCTTCTTTTAATTTCTCATAGATTTCAGTTCCGGGAAACGGGGTATATGAGTAAATGGGTGAAACATAAACCCTTTTAGAGATTTTCAAAATTTTTAAAATAAAATCTATTGTTTCATAAATGTCTTTAACTTCTTCTCCTGGCACGCCTCCCATCATAGAAATGTAAACTGAAATTCCAGCACCTACAATCCTTTTTATACACTCATAAGCTTCTTCAGAAGAAAATTTTTTTCCCAATATGCCGAGAGTCCTTTCAGAGCCACTTTCAATCCCTATAGTGATTCTGACACATCCGCACTCTCTCATCTCTTCAAAATTTTTTGCACTCATCCTTTTTAATGTAGAAATGCTTCCTCCCTGCACCTGCCATGTAATATTGAGAGTCTTTAATCTCCTTCCAAGATTCAAAACCCTTTCTCTGTCAACAAAAAATTCATCATCTATAAAATATATGTCTTCCACTCCGTATCTCTCCACAAGAGTCTTTGCCCTATTGAAAACCATATCTATAGGATATGGTCTCCACATGCTCCTACTATAAGTTTTCTGATAACAGAACCTGCATGAAAAAGGACATCCACGAGAGGCTTCAAGGGGAAAACTTTTTCTTCTACCCATAAATCCCATATAATTTTTAACATCAATCAAATGATAAGGAACCTCTGGAAGGGTTGAAAGGTCAAGAAATCTTTTTGAAGGATTTCCCCCTCCTTTCCACCACAATCCTTCTATCCATTTAAAATCCCTTCTTTCTTTTAAAGCCATCAATAGTTCAAGGAATGCAATCTCCCCCTCCCCCTGAACAACAAAATCAACATAGGGATGGGAAACGGTTTCAAATGGCATAAGTGAAGCGTGAGGTCCACCAACCACAGTCTTGATACATTTTTCCTTCTTAACAAATAAGAAGGCGTCAAGGACACTTTTTATCATATGACCAGTCCATAGAGGAGCAGCAACACATATAGTAGAGGAATCAATGTGTTTCAAAATTTCATCCCTCCATTTTCCGTTCAACCTCATATCTATTAAGATAGTCTCAAACTCCTTTGCTACAAAAGAGGAGGCATAAAGTAGCCCGAGAGGTGGGAAAGGATTTCTCACCCTTTCCCAAAGACCTGTTTCAGGCATTAAAAGTATAACTTCAGCCATTTTTCCTTCTGAAAAGGTTTTTGTAAAGAATACCCCCCTCTCTTAGAAATTCTGCCATCAATCTAAAATTTTTGGGGATGTTCTCTATCCTCCACCCTCTCAATAAAAATGACAAATAGGCTTTTTTAAGCCATCTTTTTTCTTCAGAGATTAAATTTCCAAAGTTTTCTTTCCACAGAATGGAAGCAGGCCTTGGAATAAATATGTTAAAAGAGGCATAATCGGGTTTCAATTCACAGGCAAACTTTATCGTCTTGTCGATGTCCTCATAATTGTGATACGGGAGACCAAAAATGAAATGGGCACCAGTTCGTATTCCCAGACTTTTAGCAATTTTGAATACCTCACTCGTCCATCTAATGTCTGCCTTCCTTCCAAGTTTTTTGAGTGCCTCTTCATTTATGCTTTCAACTCCTATCTGAATCATTGAGCATCCTGTGCTTTTTAATTCATAAAGCAAATTTTCGTTTAGAAGTTCGGCTTTTGTGTAACAATTATATGTAATACCATGTCTTTTTAAGAAGCTCATTACCTCAAGAGAATGTTCTTTAACAGAAAGAAATGTCATATCTTTAATAAAAATGTGCTTTATTCCCATAGATGCAATGAATTCTATCTCCTCCTTTATATTTTCAATTTCTCTCAGAGAAAATCCAATATTTCCGCTGTTGCAGTAAAAACATTGAAATGGACACCCAAATGAGGTTAAGACAGAAGCAAAAGGAAAAGGAATAAATGGAAGGCGATACCCCATTTTCATGAAAATTTTATGAAGCGGAACGGGATAGGAAAATTCCTTCTTATCAAATCTAAAATTTCTCTCTCCATATCCATTTTCTCCCCTCACCTTTAAAAATTTAAAACCCTCTTTTTTACCTTCAATAAAAAGAAGAAGTTCATCGCTCACAAAATTCGTAAGAACAGCATCCACCCATTGAGGAGGTTCTTCTTCAAGAAGGATATCGCCTGAACTGACTATTAGAGGATTTCCAATACCTTTACATTCCCTCAAAAAATTGATGTCATTCTCATAAGAGAGGCTACCAACAAGAGAAAAAATTACATCCGGGCGAATATCTTCAATTCTCTCTAAAACCTCTTTATGAGAAAGTTTTTCTGCCATTGCATCTATCAGAGAGACAGTATGGGAGGCAGAAAGAATTCCTGATTGAACGAGGAGGTCTA
>JBBIVP010000002.1:0-35692 GCA_037439705.1 bacterium | reverse complement strand
AGGCAGGCAGAACGAGATGGCTTGGAAGACGACCTCATAACAGGGGGGTATCTATGAATACATGTGACCATCCCCACGGTCGAGGAGAAGGAAAAGCTGGTCAGGGAAATCCTCATCCCGTTTCTCCATGGGGTTTGCTCACTAAAGGTTATAAAACAAGGAGAAAGAAAAAGCATTCGGATAAATTTATCCTTAAGAGGAGAAAATAATGGCCAGGTCCTTGAAAAAAGGTCCTTATGTTGACCCAAAACTTATGGAAAAGGTTTTGAAAATGGTGGAATCAGGAGAGAGAAAAGTTATAAAAACATGGTCAAGAAGGTCCACAATTGTTCCTGAAATGGTTGGTTTTACTTTCGCAGTTCATAACGGTATGAAATTTATTCCTGTATATGTAACCGAAAATATGGTCGGGCATAAATTGGGAGAGTTTGCTCCAACAAGAACTTTCCGTCAACATTCAGGAGACAGGAAGGCAGAGAGGGCTAAAAAGGAGAAGAAGGGTTAATATGGAAGTAAGGGCAGTATGCAGATATGTAAAAATGTCACCTTATAAAATTAGAAGGGTGGCAGACCTTATAAGAGGGAAAGGGGTGGAAGAAGCAGAAAAAGTACTCAATTTGTTAATCGGAAAAGCTCCCGTGATTTTAAAAAAGGTATTACAATCTGCGGTTTATAATGCTCGTCAAAAAGGTGATGTAGATGTCAGCAGATTTTATATAAAAACCCTTCTTGTGGATGAGGGACCTTTTATGAAAAGAATAAGTCCAATGGCAAGGAGAAGAGCCGGGCTTATAAGAAAGAGGTTCTCTCATATAACCATTGTTCTTGATGAGAGGATGTAAATGGGGCAGAAAGTTTCACCAATAGGATTCAGGGTTGGAATTACAAGGGGTTGGCATTCAGAGTGGGTAGCGTTTAAAGATTTTCCAAAATTTATTTATGAGGATATTAAAATTAGAGAGCTTATAAAAAAGAGATATATGCTTGGCACAATTTCAAGGATAAGAATAGAGAGAGCGATAAACAGGATAAATATCACAATATATACAGCTCGCCCAGCAGTAGTAATTGGCAGAAAGGGGCAGGAAATAGAAGCTTTGAAGAAGGATTTGGAGAAATACTCGGGTGGAAAGGAGATAATTGTGGATGTTCAGGAGATAAAGAAGCCTGAGCTTGACGCACAGCTTGTTGCGGAGAATGTAGCATTTCAGATTGAAAAAAGGGTCCCTTACAGAAGGGCAATGAAACGAGCAGTTACATCTGCAATGAAATTTGGAGCAGGTGGGATAAAAATTTCATGTGCGGGCAGACTCGGAGGTGCTGAAATAGCAAGAAGAGAGTGGTACAGAGAAGGGAGGGTTCCCCTTCACACAATTAGAGCGGAGATTGATTACGGATTTTCTGAGGCTTATACAAAAATGGGCAATATAGGAGTAAAGGTCTGGATTTATAAAGGAGAAAGGTTTGACAGAGAACTTGTTTATTGAGAGGTAAAGATGTTTCTTCAGCCGAATAAGACAAAGTTCAGAAAACAGCAGAAAGGAAGGGTAAAAGGTGAGGCTACTTCGGGTAATACCCTCGTTTTTGGGGATTATGGATTACAGGCACTGAAAGGGTGCTGGCTTACTCAAAGACAACTGGAAGCTGGAAGGGTGGCTATTGTTAGAACAGCAAAGAAGGGCATTAAGTTGTGGATAAGGGTTTTTCCTGATAAACCCTTTACCAAAAAACCTCTGGAAACAAGGATGGGAAAGGGTAAAGGAAATGTTGAGGGATATGTGGCTGTTGTGAAAAGAGGGAAAATTATATATGAGATTACAAATGTGCCTGAAGATGTCGCTATTCAGTCTCTTAAGTTCGCAAGCCAGAAGCTTCCAATTCCAACGAGAATAGTAAAAAGGAAGGAAATAATATAATTATGGAAGCGAAGGAATTGAGAGAGATGAGCACTGAAGAATTGAAAATAAAATTAGAAGAATTGAGAAAAGAATATTTAAACAGGAGATTTCAAAAAGCAGTTGCTAAGTCAGGAGTAGCTTATGACCTTAAGAGCATCCGAAAGGATATAGCGAGAGTGCTAACTGTTTTGAGAGAAATGGGGATTAAACTGTGAAGAAGACAAAAAGATTTGTGGGAGTTGTATTGAGCGATAAAATGGATAAGACTGTTGTAGTCGGTGTAGATAGGATTTTTCAACACTCCAAGTATAAAAAATATATAAAGAGAGTCAAGAAATTTAAGGCTCATGATGAAGAAAACAGGTGCAGGATAGGGGATATGGTGGAAATAGTAGAAACTCGTCCTATAAGCAAGGAGAAGAGGTTTGTTGTTGTGAGAAAAATAAAAGAAGGAGTAAGGGCGGAGGAAAAGGAGATTACCACAAATGATTCAGCCACACACAATACTTGAAGCTGCTGATAATTCAGGAGCAAAAAAACTTTGTTGTATCAAGGTTCTTGGGGGGACGAGGAGAAGGTATGCAAGAGTAGGAGACATTATAGTTGTTTCTGTTAAAGAGGCTATTCCCCACTCAAAGGTTAAAAAAGGGGATGTGATGAAAGCAGTTGTTGTGAGGACGAAAAAGGAAATAGCAAGACCCGATGGGACATACATAAGATTTGATTCAAATGCAGCAGTTCTTATAAATCAGTATTTAGAACCAATAGGAACAAGGGTGTTCGGACCAGTGGCAAAGGAATTGAGAGCGAAGAAGTTTATGAAAATTATTTCTCTTGCACCAGAGGTTTTGTAGGATGGGCGGATTGAAAATAAAAAAAGGTGATATAGTGCAGGTAATGAGGGGAAAAGAAAGAGGGAAAAGGGGCAAGGTTCTTTCTGTTATTCCGAAGAAGATGAAAGTGGTTGTGGAAAAGGTAAATATGGTGAAGAAACATGTTAGACCTTCTCAAAAATATCCTACAGGAGGGATAATTGAAAAAGAAGTTCCTTTACACCTTTCAGTTTTGATGGTTATTTGTCCAAGGTGTGATAAACCTGTAAGAGTTGGCAGGAAATTTCTGGAAGACGGAACAAAGGTTCGTTACTGTAAGAAATGTGGCGAGGTGATAGAGAAGTGAAGCCAAGACTGCAGGAAAAATATGAGAAAGAGATAATTCCGAGAATGATGAAGGAATTGGGTTATAAAAATCCACTTCAGGTCCCGAGGATGGCAAAGGTGGTTATAAATATGGGAGTTGGTGAGGCAAAGGACGAAATTAAACACCTTGAACTTGCTATGAACGAACTTGCTCAAATTACAGGTCAAAAACCTGTTATAAAAAGAGCGAAAAAGGCTATATCAAACTTCAAGCTGAAAAAGAACGCTCCAATAGCCTGTATGGTAACTCTTAGAAAAGATAGAATGTATGAGTTTCTTGATAGATTTATAAACATAGCACTTCCAAGAACAAAGGATTTCAGGGGTTTAAATCCAAATTCTTTTGACGGTAGGGGAAATTATACTATTGGGGTTAGAGAACAAATCATATTTCCAGAGGTAAAATACGAAAAAGTTGAAAAAATTAGAGGGATGAATATAACTATTTGCACTACCGCAAATACTGATGCGGAAGCTAAACTATTGTTGAAGTATTTAGGTTTTCCGTTCAGGAGTTAAATATGGCGAGAAAGGCGCAGATAGAAAAGGCTAAAAGAGAGCCAAAATTTAAAGTGAGAAAGAGGAACAGGTGTAGTATATGCGGAAGACCAAGAGGTTATCTAAGGAGATTTGGAATGTGTAGAATGTGTTTCAGAAAGAGGGCACTTGTTGGTGAGATCCCGGGTGTCAGAAAGGCAAGCTGGTAGGAGGTTTTTTATGCAGACCGACCCTGTAGCAGATATGCTCACTGCCATAAGAAACGCTCAGAGCGTTGGGAAAAAGATAGTGGACCTTCCGCATTCAAAATTAAAAAGAAATATCTGTGAGGTTTTGAAAGAAGAGGGATTTATTGAGGGTTATGATGTTGTAGAGATGAAGAACTATTCTATTCTAAGAATCTATCTCAAATATAACAAACATGGGGAGCCTGTCATAAAGGGAATCAAAAAAGTTACGACTCCTGGAAGAAGGGTTTATGTAGGTGTTAAGGAATTGCCACTTGTAAAAAGAGGACTTGGTATTTGTATTCTTTCAACATCAAAAGGTATAATGAGTGATAAGAAGGCAAGAAAATTTAAGGTGGGCGGAGAATTTATAGGGATAGTATGGTGAGATGTCAAAGATAGGAAGGAAACCCATCATTATTCCTCCTGATGTTCAAATTTCAACCTCAAATGGGTCAGTAATTGTAAAGGGAAAAAATGGAGAATTGAGCGTAAAAATTCCAGATGGAATAAGTGTAGAGATTTTAAAGGAAATGATATTGGTTAAAAGGAATAATGATTCAAAAAGGGATAGGATGCTACATGGTCTTGTTCGTCAACTTATAAACAATGCAATAATAGGTGTGACACAGGGTTTTGAGAAGAAATTGGATGTAATAGGAACTGGTTATAAAGCAGAGGTTAAGGGGAAGGAACTAATTCTTTATGTTGGGTTTTCAAAACCCTATTCTTTGAAGATACCAAAAGGATTGAAGGTTTCAGTAGAACAGTTAAAAACAGTTGAAAAAAATTTCAGAATCACTGTCCATGGAATTGATAAACAATTAGTGGGGCAGTTTGCAGCGAATATAAGAAGAGTGAGACCTCCAAATGTTTATGTTGGAAAGGGAATAAGGTATGTGGATGAAGTGGTAAGAAGAAAGGCTGGTAAAAAGGCAGTAGGTGCTCCCAAATAATGGCTATAAGTGTTAAAAATATAAAAGAAAGAAGGATTAGGAGAAAAAAAAGGGTGAGAAAAAAAGTTTTTGGAACCCCAGAAAGACCTCGTTTATCGGTCTATCGTTCATTAAAGCATATTTATGCTCAAATAATTGATGATCCTAAAGGGGTTACCCTTGTTTCCTGTTCAACACTTTCTCCAGAACTCAGAGCAGAATTAAATGGAAAAACGAAGAATAAAGAATCTGCAAGAAAGGTTGGATTGCTTCTGGCAAAGAAGGCTCTTGAGAAGGGAATAAGAAAGGTGGTTTTTGACAAAGGTTATTTTAAGTATCATGGAAGGGTGAAGGCTCTTGCTGATGGAGCAAGAGAGGGAGGGCTGATGTTTTGAAAGGAGTTGAATAATGGAAGAGAGTTATTACGACGAAGAAGAAAAACTTGAAGAATTAGAACTCAAGGAAAAAATTTTGAGTGTTTCAAGGGTTGCAAAGGTGGTTCAAGGAGGAAAGAGATTTGGTTTCAATGCTTTGGTGGTTGTTGGGGATGGCAAGGGAATGGTGGGATATGCTCTTGGAAAGGCAAGGGAAGTTCCCGATGCTATAAGAAAAGCTGTGGAGAAGGCAAAAAAGAATCTAATAAAAGTTCCTATTATAAATGAGACAATTCCATACGAGGTATCAGCAAAGTTTTGCTCCGCTATTGTAATTTTGAAACCTGCTCTTCCAGGAACAGGAGTTGTAGCGGGAGGAACGGTTAGAGCAATTGCAGAGTTAGCTGGCATAAAAAACCTTCTTACCAAGAGCATGCGTTCTCACAATCCTCACAATCTGGTCAAAGCGGTATTTAAAGCCTTTAAACTCCTGAAATATCCTGAAGAAATTGCTGAAGAAAGGGGAATACCTCTTGAAAAAATTGGATACATACCACAGGGTACATTTTCAAAAAAGGAGAAGAGAGATGCTTGAAAAATTATCATTCCCCCCTGGCGCAGTTAGAAAGAAAAAAAGGGTAGGAAGAGGCAGGGGTTCAGGACACGGTAAAACATCCACGCACGGTCATAAAGGGCAAAGGGCGAGGTCAGGAGGTGGCCCTCCTTTAAGGTTTGAAGGTGGACAAACTCCGCTTTTGAGAAGAATTCCAAAGAGGGGATTTTCCAGGGAAGGAATAAAGGTTGAATATGAATGGATAAACCTTAAGACCCTAAATTCGTTCTTTAAAGATGGAGACGAGATTACTCCAGAGGTTTTGATGGAAAAAGGACTTATTAAAAGAAAAGCACCTGTGAAGATCCTGGGAGACGGGGAGCTGAATCTGAAATTGAAAGTTAAAGCCCATGCCTTTTCAACAAGTGCCATTGAGAAAATTAAGAAGGCAGGGGGAGAGGTAGAATATGTTAGATAGGGGTTTTTTAAACATCCCGAGAATTCCTGAACTTAGAAAGAAGCTTCTGATAACTCTTGGGCTTCTTGCGGTTTATAGAGTGGGTATATTTGTTCCAACTCCAGGAGTTGATGTGGAAGTAATAAGGCAGTTTTTTCAAAGTGCAGAGGGGACCATTTTCGGACTTATAAATCTGTTTTCTGGAGGAGCACTTGAACAGCTTTCAATTTTTTCTCTCGGGGTGATGCCATATATAAGTTCAGCGATTATAATGGAGCTTCTCACAGCAGTTTTCCCTGCGGTTGAAAGGTTAAAAAAAGAAGGAGAACTCGGCAGGAGGAAGATGAATCAATATACCAGATATGGCACCGTTTTCCTTGCCATGATTCAATCCATATTTATTGCGATAAGTCTTGAGGGAATGAAGGGGCCAGGTGATATGCCGGTGGTATTAAACCCGGGTTTTAAATTCAGAATGATGGCCATGATAACGATGACAACAGGAACCATATTTCTTATGTGGCTTGGAGAGCAGATTACAGAAAGGGGAATAGGAAATGGTATTTCACTTATAATATATGCTGGAATAGTTGACAGACTTCCTGGAGCGATAGTGAGAACCTTTAAGCTCGTAAGAACAGGCGAAATGTTCCTTTTTGTTCTCCTTATGGTTTTGTTGATTGTAGTGGCTGTGGTTGGAGCAATAATTTTCGTTGAAAGGGGGCACAGAAGGATTCCAGTACAGTATGCCAAAAGGGTTGTTGGAAGAAAGGTTTATGGAGGTCAGCTCACCCATCTTCCATTAAAGGTTAATACATCTGGTGTTATTCCCCCCATATTTGCGTCAGCCCTTCTTATGTTCCCATTGACCATATCAAGTATTGCTGATGTTTCATGGTTAAAAAGGATTTATGATATGCTACTTCCAACAGGAGCAATTTATAATATTCTTTATGCTATTTTGATAATTTTCTTTGCTTATTTTTACACTGCTATCATTTTTAATCCTGTGGATGTTGCTGAAAACCTTCAAAAATATGGAGGATTTATTCCAGGAATAAGACCTGGAAAGAATACCTCCGAATATATTGATTGGGTCCTTTCAAGGATAACCCTTGGAGGCGCTATATATCTCGTGATTATCTGCATATTACCTTCCATTCTTTATGCCGAATTCAATGTTCCTTTCCGATTTGGTGGAACAGGTCTTCTCATAGCAGTTGGTGTTGCTCTTGACACAGCCCAGCAAATAGAATCCCATCTTATAATGAGGAATTATGAGGGATTTGTTAAAGGGGCAAAACTTAAAGGGAGAAGGGTTTTCAGATGAGAAAAGCCATTATATTTCTTGGACCACCTGGAGCTGGAAAGGGCACGCAGGCGGTTAAGGTTTCAGAATTTTTTGGAGTTCCATACATTTCAACAGGTGATATATTGAGAACCGCAGTAAAAGAGAAGACACTCCTCGGTATCAAAGCAAATGAATATATGTCAAAAGGTGAGCTTGTTCCTGATGATGTGGTCATAGGAATAATTGAGGATAGATTGAATAGAGATGATTGTATGAACGGATGTATCCTTGATGGGTTTCCGCGAACGGAGGCACAGGCTATGTCTCTTGAAAGAATGTTGAATGCTAAAAATATGGATACAGTAGTTTTATTTATAGATGTTTCTGATAACGAAGTAATAAGAAGGAATTCAAAAAGAAGGGTTTGTTCTAAATGTGGCAGGATATACCATTTAGAAACAAGCCCACCACCAAAGGACGGTATATGTGAATGTGGTGGTACTCTTTACCAAAGGGATGATGACAAGGAAGATGTGATAAGAGAACGATTAAGGGTTTACAGAGAGAAGACTGCTCCGCTTATAGATTATTACACCAGAAGGAACCAGCTTTTGAGAATTGATGGTTCAGGATTACCGGAAGAAGTTTATTCCGGAATCATTTCCGCTTTAAAAAAAATTGATAAGGCTTAAGACCAAGGAAGAAATAGAGATAATGAAGAAAGCAGGTATAATAACGCGGGATGTCCTTCTTTACCTTTCGGAGAAAATAGTGCCAGGAATAAAAACGAAAAAACTGGAAGCCTTTGCGGAAGAATGGTTGAAAAAAAAGAATGCGGCCCCAGCTTTCAAGGGGTACAGGGGATATCCTGCAGCATTATGTGTTTCACTAAACGATGAAGTGGTGCACGGAATACCGGGAGAGAGAATAATAGAAGAAGGTGATATAGTGAGTATAGATATTGGGGTATATTATGACGGTTTTTATGCTGACGGAGCAAGAACAATACCTATTGGTAAAGTATCTGAAACCGCAGAGAGGCTTATCAAGGTTGCCGAGAAGGCTTTCTGGAATGCTATAAAGGTAATTAAGGATGGAGCAAGGGTAGGAGATGTTTCGGCAGAAATTCAAGAATTTGTTGAAAATAATGGATTTAGTGTGGTAAAAGAATTTGTTGGTCATGGCATTGGATCTGAACTTCACGAGTACCCCCAGATTCCAAATTTTGGAATAAGGGGAACAGGTGTTCTTTTGAAAGAAGGAATGACCCTTGCTATTGAGCCGATGGTGAACGAGAAGGATTATAGAGTGAGGATAATGGAAGATGGATGGACAGTTAAGACAGTTGATGGCGGGCTTTCAGCCCATTATGAGAATACTATCGCTATTACGGATAACGGCGCCGCGGTGCTTACTTATTGAAGAAATGGCCAAGAAGGAAGGACTGCAGGTTGAAGGCACAGTTAAGGAGACCCTACCAAATGCTACTTTCAAGGTTGAACTTCCTAATGGACTCATCGTTACTGCACATGTTTCAGGGAAGATGAGGATGCATTACATAAAAATTCTTCCAGGAGATAAAGTGGTTGTAGAACTCTCTCCTTATGACCCAACAAGGGGTAGAATAATATACAGGGGGAAGTAAAATGAAGGTGAAGACATCGGTGAAAAAGATGTGTGATAAGTGCAAAATTGTAAGGAGAAAGGGTGTGGTTAGAGTTATATGCTCTAACCCAAAACACAAACAGAGACAGGGATAGGAGGAGAAAGTGATAAGAATTGCAGGAGTTAACATTTCTGAGGATAAAAAGATATGGTTCGGATTGACAAAAATTTACGGAATTGGAAGAACGAGCGCTTTCAAAATATTAGAGAAGGCAGGTATTTCTCCGGAGAAGAGAGGACATGAACTTACAGAGGAGGAGATAACCGCAATAAGAAAAATTGTTGAGTCTGAATATAAGGTGGAAGGAGAATTGAGGAAGGAAATCCAGCTAAATATAAAGAGACTCGTAGATATGGGAACATACAGAGGATTAAGGCATATAAGGGGTTTACCAGTTAGGGGTCAGAGGACAAGGAGTAATGCAAGAACGAGAAAGGGTCCAAAGAGGAGAATCCTTTCTTCAAAGAAGAAAAAGGAACCTGTGGCAACAAAAGAAGGAAAGTAAGGAGTTGAGATATGGCAGGAAAGTCACCTAAGAAAAAGAAGGCAAAAAAATATGTGGAAGATGTAATTTTTTACATCAACTCAACATTTAATAATACTTATATTACGGTTGCAGACCAACACGGTAACACAATAACATGGTCAAGCGGAGGGTTGAAAGGTTATAAAGGAACAAAAAAGGGAACACCTCACGCAGCTCAGATTGCAGCTGAGGATGCAGCTCAAAAGGCAAAAGGTTTTGGTGCAAAGAGGGCTGTTATATATGTGAAAGGACCTGGTTCCGGAAGAGAAGCAGCTATCAGGGCAATTCAAGGAACAGGGATAAAAATCACCATGATAAGGGACATAACTCCAATTCCACACAATGGTTGCAGACCACCAAAGAGAAGGAGGGTTTAATGGGAAGAGCGATTGGTCCTGTTTGTAGAAGGTGTAGAAGGGAAAACCAGAAACTATATCTCAAGGGGGTAAGATGTTATACTGAAAAATGCAGTATGGAAGCGACGAGGAAAAATTATCCGCCTGGACAGCATGGTCCCACAGCAATAGTAAAACTTTCGGATTATGGAATAAGGTTCAGAGAACTTCAGAAGTTGAAAGCAATTTATGGGATTCTTGAGAGGCAGTGTAAGAAGTATTTTGAGATGGCAAAGAAGGCAAAAGGAGCTACAGGAGAAACTCTTCTTATTCTTCTTGAAAGGAGGATTGATATTGTGCTATATAGAGCTGGTTTCGTAATCACCAGAATGCAGGCAAGACAGTTGATTTCTCACGGTCATATAATTGTGGGAAAGAGGAGAGTTGACCGTCCCTCTTATCTTGTGAGAGTTGGGGATGAAATTATATTGAAAGAGGCAATAAAACTTCTTGCAAAAAATTCCATTTCCCTTCGCAGAAATTCTATTCCGGCATGGCTTGATGTAAATGATGAAGAGATGAGAATTGTTGTAAAAAGATTACCGGAAAGGAACGAGATAGATGTTCCCATAAGTGAAAGGTTGATTGTAGAGTATTATTCAAAATAAATTCTATTATAATATAAGGAGGAGCGAAATGTTTGAGAAATTAATAAAACCGGAGGGGATAAAGGTTGAAAGTGATACCCTCACAGATTTTTATGGGAAGTTTACAATCGAGCCTCTTGAAAGGGGTTATGGCATAACGCTTGGCAATTCTTTGAGGCGAGTTCTTTTAAGTTCCCTTGAGGGAGGTGCTATCACTGCTATTAAAATTGAAGGTGTATCGCATCCTTTCACAGCAATTCATGGGGTTGTAGAAGATGTTCTTGACATAATTCTAAATCTGAAAAAAGTGAGATTGAAGATCGATACTTATGAACCAAAGGAGCTGAGGTTGAAATCAGAAGGGGAAGGTATGCTTTTTGCAAGGGATATAAAAACTGATGGAACTGTGGAAATAATTAATCTGGACCAGCATATACTCACACTCGCTCCCGGAGGAAAGATAGATATACAGATGATAGCGAGGAAAGGAAGAGGATATGTTCTTGCAGAAGAGAATAAAAAGGATGAGAAGGGTGTAGGTTGGCTTGCTATTGATTCATTCTTTAGTCCAATAGTAAAAGTAAATTTTGATGTTCAGAATACAAGGGTAGGTGAAAGAACTGATTATGACAAACTTATCCTTCACATCTGGACAGTTGGTTCAATCACTCCTGAAGAAGCACTTGTTCAGGCGGCAGAGATACTGATTGACCAGTTGAGAATTTTCGTTGCTTTTGAAGGGATAGAACCAAAAAAGGAAAAATATCAGGTGGTGGAAGAAACAGACAAAAACGAGATAAAAGAATATCTTATGAGGTCTGTTGATGAACTGGATGTAACTACAAGGGCAGCCAATTGTTTGAGAAATGCGGGTATAAGGACGATTGCGGAACTTATTCAGCTGAAAGAATCAGACCTTCTGAAAAAGAAGAATTTTGGAAGGACATCTCTTAAAGAGATAAAGAAAAAATTGGCGGAACTCGGACTTTCCCTTGGAATGAAACTTGATGAGATTCAAAAGATAAAGAAGAAGGTGAGGATAACAGATGAGACATAGGAAAAATTATAACAAATTAAGTAGACCATCCTCCCACAGGCTTTCAATGCTCAGAAACCTTGTAGTTTCTCTGATAAAGCATGAAAGAATTATAACAACTGTGCAAAAAGCTAAGGAAGCGAGAAGGATTGCGGAGAGGCTTATAACATACGGTAAAAGGGGAACGCTCCATGCCAGAAGGCTGTGTGCAAGTATCGTTCAGGATGATGATGTGGTAAGAAAGATATTTGGCGAACTTGCTGAAAGATATAAAAACAGAAATGGTGGATATACGAGGATTACAAGGTTTGGGTTCAGAAAGGGTGATGGAGCGGAAGAGGCACTTTTTGAGCTTGTTGACCGACCTTTAAAGGTAGCGGAAGAAAAGAAGGAGAAGAAAAAATAGGTTCTTTTTTCAGGTACCGGTAATCGCAGGAGAAGAAAAATTTTTCTTAATTTCCTTCAAGAGTAAAACTACAGGATGGGTTACCTCGGTTTTTAATCCAGCTTTTGAAAGAACATCCCTGAACTGCATCATACAACCCGGTGAGCCTGTGAGAAGGTAATCCGGAGGGTCATATTTTATGTATTCTATCCTTCTTTCTCCTATTTCTACGGAAAAATCATACCACCTTATATTAAAACTGCCACCAAATCCACAGCATTTTTCTTCCATCTCTGTAAGTTTTAAATTCTTTAGATATTTCAGAACCTCAATAACTTCTCTGTGAACCTCCATTCCCCTCTTAAGATGACAGGAAGGATGGTAAACCGCCTTTACTGAATTTGTTTGGAACTCCTTTATTTTTTGAAATTCATTATCGGAATAAATAAGTTCCATAATGTCTTTTACCCTTTTGCCTGTGTTTTCTATTCTTTTGTCCTTCCAGCCAAAAAGAAGCGGGGCATGGTCTTTTAGAGTTGCTCCGCATGAACCGCAGGCCGTAATTATCAGATCTCCCCCCATTTTTTCAAAAATTTTAGCGTTTTCTGAAGCCATTCTGTATGCACTCATAAGTTCTCCGAAGCCAATTGCAGGAATGCCACAGCATGACCAATTTTTCGGCAACACAACGCTTATTCCGAATGAGGTCAGGAGTTCTATTACAGAAGAGCCTATTTCTGGAAAGAAAAAATCAAGAAAACATCCCGGAAAGAAAATAACCCTTCCCCTTTCCTTTTCTGCTTTTATAATTAGTCCATTGAATTCTTCCCTCAAAAATTTTTCTTTTATTCTTGGAAGGTAATTCCTTTTCAACAATTTCTTGAACTTTGGAGAGTTACCGTTGAGAAGGAGATTTTGAAATGGTCTGAAAATTTTAAGAATGAACTCCAGTCTTTTTGAGTTTTTCAGAATTTCAAAAAAAACTGGCAGGAATACAGAACCATTTTTCTCACTCCATATAAACCTTCCGAAGGCTATCAGAAGGTCCATGCGGACTTCATTGGTGCATTTTTCCTTGCATCCCATGCAGGTTGTGCACTGAGACATTATTTCGTAAAATCTTTTTCCAGGTATAAAATCGGTAAAGGTAACTGCTTCCAGTAATGCTACTTTTGCTCTGGCCGTTGAAAATTCTTTTCCCGTGCTTTCATATACGGGGCATAAAATTCTGCACTGTCCGCACTTTGCACATATATACAGGTTGATGGCCACATAATTGCGCAGGTATTCAAAAAGTTCGGATTTAGTCATCGGGAATTACTTTGCCCGGGTTGAATATATTTTTGGGGTCAAAGACGCTTTTTATTCCTATCATAATTTTTATCATCCTTTCTGGCATGAATTGTTTGATGAAAAGGAGTTTTGCCATTCCAACGCCATGTTCACCCGTAATGCTACCCTTGAGTTCAACAACCTCTTTCAAAAGTTCACTTACCGCATCTTTTGCAATTTTCTCTTCCTCTTTATTCCTGAAAAGGAAGTTGACATGGATGTTTCCATCTCCCATGTGCCCGAAGTTCACAATTTTGAGGTTCTTTGAATTTGCAATGGATTCAGCCCTTTTTAACAGTTCATGGATGCTTGTTCTCAACACGACCACATCCTGATTTAACCTGAAGGGGGCGATTTTTGCAAGGGCTGGAGAGATATTTCTCCTTATCTTCCACATTTCATCTGCCTTTTCTTTTTCAATTGTTCCATCTGCTTCTATCGCTCCGTTTTTGAGACATACTTCTTTCATTATTTTTAAACTCCTTAAAACCGCTTCTTCAAAGCAATCATCTTCAAGAAGAAGGGCGGATGATGTCCCTTCTGGAATTTCAATTGAGGAAACGGAACGCACGAGGTCAATGGCGGTTCTGTCCATAAATTCCATGGTGGCTGGAAGGACTCCACTTTTTATTATTTCTATTCCAGCATTTATGGCATCCACAACGGAGCGAAAGGTGGCAAGAAGTGTTGCTTTTCTTTCGGGCTTGGGGAGGAGTTTGAGCGCTATTTCAGAAACAAATCCGAGTGTGCCCTCCGCTCCAACAAATAATCCGGTTATGTCATATCCTGAGACATCTTTGATTGTAAGGGCCCTTGTTCGTATTGTTGAGCCATCAGCGAGCACCACTTTCAACGATAATACATAGTCCCTTGTTACTCCGTATTTAACTGCTCTCAATCCTCCTGCATTTGTTGACACATTTCCTCCGAGGGTTGAGAATTCAAGGCTTGCAGGGTCAGGTGGATAGAACAGGTTCATCTTTTCAACCGTTTTGTGAAAGTCTCCTGTTATAACCCCAGGCTCAACAATGGCTATCATATTTTTTTCATCTATATCCTTTATTTTCCTCATGCTTTCTGTTGATACAATTACTCCTCCTTTTTCAGATGGCACACTTCCTCCCGCAAATCCACTTCCCGCTCCCCTTGGGATGAGAGGAATTTCATATTCCGAAGCAATTTTTGCAAGTTCAGCAACCTCTTTTTCGTCTTCAGGATAAACTACAAGGTGTGGAGCTCCCCTCATTTTTGTGGCATCAAAGGAATATATAAGAAGGTCTTCTGTAGAATAAAGTGCCCTTTTTCCAAAAAGTGCTATTATCCGTCCAAATCCTTTTTCAGGCATTAAGGTCTCTTATAAAAAAAGTTATTTCTTCCGCTACAAGTTCGGGAGCTTCAAGCATGAGCATGTGTCCTGCACCACTGACAGGAACGAGCCTTGAATTTTTTATTTTTTCATGCATGTATTCTGAGTATTTGAGAGGGGTCATGAAATCATTGTCTCCACAAAGAATAAGGGCTGGAATTTTTATTTCCGATATTTTTTCCATAAGGTCAAATCTGTTGCAGGCTGTAAAATCCGCTTTTAAAACACCTGCTCCACTTTTTAGCAGTGCATCCTTCATGAGGGATTTCAGGTTTTCATCTTTTAAGAGAAAACTCGTAAATTCGTCTATGTGTGATTCAAGATTTGAAAGGCTTTCAAACACTAATGGAGAGACTCTCAGTTTTGCTCCAGTAGAAATAAGAACTATTCCCTTTAAATAGGGTTTTTCTTTTACAGCGAGTTCAAGAGTGATTGCTCCACCCATGGAATGTCCGGCAAGAACGCATTTTTCAATCCCCTTTTCTGTTATAAATTGATGGACAAAGTCTGCATAACTGGAAATTTCTCCAAAAGGGTTTCCTGATGATTCTCCGTGCCAGGGAAGGTCTGGTGCAATCGCATGAATTCCTTTCAGATTTTTGAGCACATATCCCCACAGACTTCCGTTGCCCCCAGCACCGTGAATAAAAATAACCGGTATGGAATGTCCTTTGTTCTCCCTGTAGTAAATTTTATTTCCTCCTATATTAAGTTCAGGCACTACTTTTCCTCACTTATTCTTTTTAGATATCTTTCCGCCTTTTCTTTGAGTAAAGGGTCATCAGCAACTTCAAGAAGGCTTTCAAAATGTTTTTTTGCTGAACCCAGGTCACCTCTTTTTAGGTAAAATTCTCCAATCATGAGTTCCCTTTTTGCTATTTTGTTTTTGAGGTCTTTTATCATCTTCTCAGCCTTTTCTCTATATATTGATGCAGGGTATTTTTTTATGAGCGTATTCAGATAGAGAATTCCATGATGTGCAGGCGTAATGTCTCTGTCATAAGAAGGTGTGAGTTTGTAAAAGCACTCGCCTATTCTGAAGAGAATGTAATCCGCATTTTGGTAGTCGGGTCTTTTCTCATAAAATCCTTTATAAATTTCCACTGCTGAAAGGTATTCCTTTTTTTTGTAATAGGCATCTCCTATTCCTATTTCCGCAAGGACCGCATACTCACTTTCAGGATACAGTTCCATTATTTCTCTGAAAATCTCAATGGCTCTGTCAGGGTCTTCCCTGAAAGCACCTCCGCTTAATCTCTTGACCCCTTCATTGTACAGTTCTTCGGGAGACTTTTTTTTGTCCGCATGGAGTGTGGAAGAAATCAAAAGAAAAATTAAAATTAGTTTTTTCATTTTTCAAGGAGTCTCTTTATTATCTGATAAACCCTTTCAGCAAGTTTTTCAGGAGTTCCTTCCTTACCCTTGTTGAGGTAGGCAGAAGGTGTTAAAAGCTGGAGGAATTTCTTGAAGTTTTCATCGCATGGGACTACGGAAAAGAATAGTATTGGTATTCTTGAATTCCTTCTGAAACCGTCTTCAAGGACTCTAAGAGTTTTTGCAGCATTTATTCCATCAATATTTGGCATGTTTACATCAAGTATAGCAAGGCTTACATTCATATCTTTCTTGAAAGCCTCTGTTACCTTTGCGAGAAATTCCCTTCCATCTCCTGCTTCAATCACATTTTTTGCAATTTTTCTTGAAATGAGGATTTCTGACAGGGCACTTCTTAGAGAATAGGAATCCTCTGCAATGAATACATTTTCAAGTGTTCTTTTTTTTTCTTCTAATGATTTCTCATCCAGAAGGAGACCGCACTGTGAACAATGTGGTCTTTCCTCTCCACCAGCAATCATAACGAATACATCAACCTCTTCTCCACAGCTTGGACAGTATGCTCTTTTCATAGAAGAAGGCTTCATTTATTTATTATATCTTATTTTCTAACAAAAATAAAATTTTAGAGAAAAGGGGGGACCCTCGGTCAGGATCCCCCAAAGGATTTTTATTCTACCTTTATACCCACTCCAAATGATTGGTTCTGATTTCCGCCTTTGTGTTCTTCTTCTTCTTTTGGAGTATCATCAAGGTCAATTGGTGCCCACATAAGGATTATCTTTTTGGTTTTATCAAGCGCAATTCTTCCTATTGTTCTTTCATCGGTTCCTATGATTTTAAAGACATTGAGCGATATTCCGTTGCATGGGCTCGTGGTTAATGGTTTTCCCTCTTCATAGCATTCAGATACAAGTTCTAAAGTTTCTTCGCTTCCAACATCTGAGGTCATGTCTCCGGTGAATATATCCCTGTATGTGAAGCTTTTTGACTTAACCCTTCCATTCTCTATTTCAACCATCCCATATTCAATTCCGTACTTTGCATTTTCATCTCCTGTATACCATCCATCGTTTGCCGGTTCCACCAATGAGTTCCTTATAACAATCATCCATTTTCCGTTGAGATCCGAGATAGATGGGGATTCATCAAAGCTCATTATAAAGGCACTGTTTATAACATGATTCTCGTAAGTAGGATTTACTTCCACATTTGCTCCAGCAACTATTCCGTTATTGTTTGCACCGAGAGCAATGAAACTATCCATTCCCTGTCCGGTTAAAATCCCGTTATCACTGATTGAAAATGGGAATGACTCGGCGGAGAAGCTATCAACCTTCTCTCCGGGCTCGTTTATTTTCCAGTTTTTCAGGAGGCCATTTTCATCATACTCCGTATCGAGGTGATTCATGGACATCCATGAAAGGGTTTTTAGAGGTGTTTTGGTTAAATCAAGAATTGTCAACTCAAGCGATGTCCAGAACATGTCTGTTTTATTGGTCAGGTCGTTGTATTTGATTTCTACCCTTTGTGTGAGCACAGCAATTTTTTCTTTTGGCAATGAACTAAATTGAGATTTTTTTACTGCAAATACCGTATCGTTATCACTATCACTTGATATGTTCAATCCAATAAATACTGAGCAGTCATCAGATAAGTATCCTTCAATGCTATTCTCTCCCATGCTCATTACGACCTTATTTCCTGTAATGGTATTGATTCCACCAAATGGCTGATTTCCTGCATCGGGCTGGGTCGGATTGTGATACCCATCTTCACATTGTGATTCTGTGCAGTAACGAGCAAGGTTATGCCTGTGTTCAGCCATTCCGCCATCTTCCGCCTTTTTTCCGGGATAGATATACCATGAGCCCACTCCGTTCTGGTCAGGTGCTCCAAAAGTAACCATTCCCCATCCAGAAACAACTGTTGTGTTACCAAATAAGTTTTGAAGGGTTGGGTCTATTCTTTGTCCATTTTCATCGTAAATTCCTGTTGAGATGTTGAAATGGGTGAACCAGTATTCTGCTGGAAACTGGCAGGTGCTGAGGGCGGGTTTTTCAACATAGTTAACTATTGATATTGTGGGTGGAATCAAAACAGGCGAATTTCCTATGCACTGAAGGGTATTTGCGGTGTTAAATATGAGTTTAACAACTGTTGACAGGTCTGCTTCAACATTTATTGGATTCTGTATAAATAATGGATGGTCTGCTGTTCCATTTGCTACCCATCCTGTGTCTCCTCCGTCATCAGCGGTTGCAAAATAGAGTTCAACGGCTTCATCCTCAGATTTTTGAGAATCTATGAGAACTTTTTCGTCTTGAATTGCATTTCCACCGCATGGATTTGGTCCTGAATAGATTATTCTGTTTTTCAGGGTCAGTTTTATCCTTTTGTATTCTCCGGCAGGGACCTCTCCTTCTCCAAATACTGAGTTTGGATTATTTACAAGATCAGCCTCTATGCCATTCGCATCTTCTATCACAACCAATGGTTCAGCGGTTTTATCCGCGAGGAGTTCGGTTTTCAAGAGGGTTATTTTTATTGAAATCGGGCTTTCCGCTTTTGGTTTCTGGAGGAAGAAGAGGGCAAAGCCAGAAAGTATTACCCCATACACTATGAGCATACCTTTTTTCTTCATCTTTCTACCTCCTTTTGTTGATTATTTCTGCACAGGCTGGTTTGAGGTTCCAATCACCCGCACCTTGCCTGTGTTCCCCTCTTTCCCTTTTCCGCATCCTGCCCCTATTAAAAGGGCAAGTACCATTCCCACTCCTACTACCGCCTTTTTCCATCTGCCTTTCTTCATCTCTGCACCTCCCTATTTTTTTGATTATTTTATATCGTTTTCAGGTATAAGTCAAGAGAATCGGCTGCCGCCAACTTGACAATTCCTAAAAATTGGGGTATAATTATTTCAATGAAAAAAGGAGGAAAAGATGAAAAGGGTATTTTTGATAGGAATTGTTCTCTTTTTTGTGAAAAATAGCTTTTCCTTTACTGCTGGTGATTGCGAATACAAAAACCTTGTTCTTGGTTATGTGGAGGAGGGGTATTCATATTCAGGTGACGCTCCGGGCGTTAATCCTATTCAACCAGCCAACCTTACAGCCCAGAGACTATGGCCTGCATCAATAGCCTAAGTATGGGGTGAAGGTCCTTATGCACTACTTGACAAAATTAATGAGTTTGCAATAAGGTGGAGGGCTGTATTTTATGGAAGTGGCTCTCATACCTTTTACGGAACAACTGATGATGGGGTGAGGGGGTATTTAGATGGAACACTGATGACATTTTCAGATGGCTCAAATTGCTGGAGGGATAAAGGGGCAACAGAGTGTAGCGTCACAGTGAGCCCATCCCTCGGTTATCATTTATTACTTCTTGATTACTATGAACAGTCAGCTTCTGCAAGTGCTACATTTGGATGGAACCAACCAGCCCCACCAGGAAAGGTATATCCACTCCCCTATGATAGATTTATGGCTCAGGGTGTGAGGATGAAGGTTTATTCTGGAACGAACTTCAATTCCCTTTCCTTCTACAGATATGCATACATCATAACATTTCCATCAGCTGAATATCCATTCTGGGATACAACAACAGAGGGTGGATGCGTTGGGCTTGTTGATAATTTTTCTGTTCGCTTCACAGGAATGATAATTGCACCATCTGATGGAACATACAGGTTCTGCACTGTATCAGATGACGGGGTTCGGTTCTACCTTGATACGAATGATGATGGAGAACTTGAACTCCTTATTGACAAGTGGATAACTCAGAGTTCTACTGAATGGTCTTCAAATAATGTTAGTTTGACAAGGGGTCCTCATGCATTCCTTCTGGAATACTATGAAGGAGGAGGTGCTGCGCGGATAGTTCTTGGATGGAACTTGCCTGGACAATCAGGAGCAAATTACTGCGATGGTTCCCTTCCATCAACCCCTGGAAATGGCGTTGTTCAACCAATTCCACCTGTTAATATGGTTATGATAGATGAGGAATGCGGTGGAGGTGAGCCATCAACAGAAGGAGGAGGCGGTGGTATGTTTGGTTGCAATTATTCTAAAGGAAACTTCCTCATCTATCCAGTTTTAATGGTCTTTATTACAGCAGTTTTTATAAGAATTATTTTGAAGAGGGGTGAGGCATGAAGAGAATAGTTGTATTGATAGGGCTTCTTATTCCAAGTTATTGTTATTCAGCAAAGTATGTTGTTGGAAACTGCGAATACAGGGACTACATAAACACATGGAAGGGAGAGTATTATACACTCTCAGGCTCTTCTGGAACATGCACAGGAACAGGGTGGACATGGAACTTAAGAGGAAAACAGACAGATGATAATATCCAGTTTAACTGGGGGAGTGGCTATCCAGGACTTGCTGGACAGGCAGATTATTTTGGAGTTTGGTGGAAGGGATTGTTCAATGTTTCAACAAGTGGAACATATAGGTTCTGCGCCTATACGGATGATGGGGTGAGGATGTTCGTTGATGGGACTGAATACAGGCTTTCAGATGGAAGCGATTGCTGGAGGGACAAAGGTCCGAGCCATTGTTATGTTAATATAAGCCTATCCGCTGGTTATCACCTTATAGAGGTTCAATACTGTGAGACAACAAGTGGAGCAACTGCATGGTTCGGGCTGGATAGAGCAGGAACAGGAAATGGAACATGCGGAAATGAGGATTATCCATTTCCTGTAACATTGATATATATGCCTGGATTAAGGGGAGAATACTACACGGATGCATCACCTGGAGAGTTCACATCCCTGAAAGGAATATGGTATGATAACAATGTTGGTTACAACTGGGGGACAAATGCTCCATCATATCCATCAGGAATGCCTTATGATTATTTCTCGGTCCGGTGGAGTGGAAATGTTGTAATTCCTACCGCTGGAACATATAACTTCTGTATCAGGTACAATGATGCTATAAGATTTATAGTTGATGACGGAGTTGTATTCAGTAACTGGAATGTAAACTCCACAGATACAACAATGGAGACACCACCAATAAGTCTATCACTAACCCCTGGTCTTCACCTCCTTGTCCTTGAGTTCTTTGAGACACAGGGAAATGCAGTCGCTGAATTGGGCTCAACCACTTTAGGGGGAGCAAATTGCGACAGCAATCCAGGAACTGCAATTACTCCCATTCCTGAAAGATACCTTGCATTATCTGAGAAGGCATGCAATCCAACCTCTCCAGGAATGATTGCAGGTGGTGGATGTATTTCAACAGGCTTCAAAAGAACGGATATACTTCTCATTATTCCACTCATCTTCATCATTTCACTTCTTTTAAGAACAAAATTTAAGAGAAGATAGGTTTTGCTACCCCACCTCTTTGAGAGGGGAGATTTCATAATCCATACATATCATTTAGCTCTTTGTTTAACTGCAATTGGCATAATCCTTGGAGGATATTTTTTGACTGAAAGAATGGGTATATCAAAAGAGGTTTATATAAATTTTTCAATGATAACATTCGTAGCGGGGGTTATAGGATGGAGGGTGATTTTCATAATCTCAAAAATTGGAAGGATAATTGAAGAGCCATCTTCAATTGAAAGGTATATAATGTGGGGGAATTCATTTCCAGGGATAATCCTCATGGGCGGAACCCTTTCACTTTTTTATTTGAGAAAAAAGACCGAGAACCTGTGGAGGTTCTACGATGAATTCACACCCGTCGTCTTCTTTGGCTATGCATTTATGAAAATTTTCGGATGTTTCTTAACAGGCTGTTGCTTCGGTCTTCCAACAGACCTTCCATGGGGGGTAAAATTTCCAGAGAATAGCATTGCAGGATATTTCTTTCCCGGGCAGAAACTCCATCCTGTTCAAATTTATGAAGGATTCGGAGGAATCATTCTCGGATTTATTGCAATTTTTATGAACAGATTCAAAAAATACTATGGTGAGACATCTTTGTGGATACCACTTCTTCTTTCGGTTCAGAGATTTTCCTTTGACTTCATTAGATTCAGAAAACCTGCAATTGGAAGCCTTTCGTTAACCCAGTTTTTGTGCATAATTATATTCTTTATATGGATTCCAATTCTTATGTATTTTTATTCAAAAAGATGCCCTAAAATTTCGTCTTCTCGGGATTAGTTTGCCCTTCAAAAAAGAGGGAAAAGGACTGCTTTATTATCCCGAATCTATTAGTTGGATAATCCCTTATTATTCTGAAAGCCCTTAAAGGTGATGAGTAAAATTTCCAGTATGCAAATTTATAAAGTTTCCTCAAGGTTTTCCCATCAACTGCTGAAAGGTTGTAATGGTCTGTGTAATAATGATAGTGCGAATACGGGATATATGCATCCTGAATGTAGGTTTCATAGAGTTCCGTTCCCTTGAAAGGCGTGACTATAAAAAACAGGGCTATGTGAAGTTTTGATTTTCTTGCACAATCAATTGTTTTCTTTATCTCTTCCTCTGTTTCTGTTGGAAATCCGAGCATAAAGTATCCCATCGTCCATATTCGGAGATTCACAGCCCATTCAATTGCCCTTAATGTCTTTTCAACATCAAGGTTCTTCTTTATCAATCTCTGAATCCTTTCTGATGCTGATTCAATTGCAAAACTTATGTAATAGGTTCCAGCATCTTTCATAAGTTTGAGTGTTTCAAAAGAGAGCCTGTCTCCCCTCAAACCGTTTGGAAATGAAAGAAGGATTTTCCATCCCCTTTTTATAATTCCCTCGCATATCATTCTTGCCCTTTCCTCATCAAGGTTGAATATATCATCAATAACCTCAAACTTTTCAATCCCGAACCTTTTTATGAACTCCTCCATCTCTGAAAGAAGGTTCTCAGGACTTCTTTTCCTGAACCCCCTTCCGAATATCCTGTGGCAATATATACATCCATAAGGGCAGGCTCTTGATGTGAAAATTGGGAGGTATTTGAAATCAGAGCGAACTACACTGAATTTTTTTAATTTTCTATACCTTTCAACTGGAAGAAGTTCCCATGCGGGAAATGGGATTGAGTCAAGGTCATAAATTGGCTCCCTCTCACCTGTAAAAAATATCTCACCGTTTTTCCTGTAAAGAATTCACTTAACATCTATTGGTTCCTTTCCTGCATATAGTGAAAGAAGGAGTTCATGAAATGTCCTTTCACCTTCTCCTTTAACTACATAATCAATGTTTCCATCTGAAAGGACATCGTTTGAGAAAAGGGTTGGATGCGGACCACCTGCAAGGACAAATATCTTTCTTGAAATCCTTTTTGTCAAAAGGGCTACCCTGTGCATATTCTCTGCCTCAATTGTCAATGCGCTAATGCCTACAACATCAGGAGAAAAATTCTTTATTTCCTCTACAAGGTAGGTCTCATCGCAAAAAAGCATATCAAGGATTTTTATTTTTGCTGATCTTTCCTTATCCCTCAAATAGGAAGCAAGATAGGCAAGCCCTATTGGAGGGGTTGCCGCATTCAATGCTCTTTTTATGAACCTCGGTTTTATAAGGAGAACCTTCATATTTAAAATTTTATCAGATTTTTCTTGAAATGGAAAGATAAGTTGCTATTATTCAAAAAAAGGAGGTTTGTAATGAATGGACTCAGTTTTGAACTCAGTGAAGAACAGAAGATGATAAAGGAAGGTGTTCGTTCCCTCTTCAAAAAATTTGAGAAAAAGAAGACCGAGCTCAGGGAGAAAATCATAAAAAGGAAGGAATTTCCCTATGAAATATGGGAAGAGATTGCACGAGCAGGATACATAGGAAGCGTAATTCCTCCTGAATACGGAGGAACAGGTAGTGGACTCCTCACAATGATTTTTACAGTTGAAGAACTTTCAAGCCTTGGATTTGGAAATGCGCTTTTAATCCTTACCGTCGTTGATGCCTGCTGTATCCTCAAAAACGGAAGTGAGGAACTGAAGAAAAAATTTCTTCCCCAAATTGCAGAGGGAAAACTCAAGTGTGCCCTCGGAGTTACAGAAGCAGATGCTGGAACGAATACATTTCGTATAAAGACACTGGCTCAAAAGAAAAACCGCTATTATATCATTAACGGTTCCAAGACATTCATAACCGGTGCAAATGTGGCTGATTACATCCTGCTCGTTACAAGAACAGTTCCATATAATGAAGTTGTGGAAAAAGGATTTCCAAAAGCATACGGGTTAACTCTTTTTATAGTTGATATGAAGTCAAAGGGAATAACAGTAAATACAATGCCCATGAGGGGAATTGAGGGAACAAATCAGTGCACCATATTTTTTGATGAAGTTGAAGTTCCAGAAGAAAATATAATAGGAGAAGAAAATGCAGGTGCATTTGCCCTTTTCAAGGGCTTAAACCCTGAAAGAATTCTTGCTTCTGCCTCTGCTGTTGGTCTTTCCGAATTCTGCCTCAATGTCGCAGTGGAATATGCAAAGGAAAGAAGGGTTTTCAGAGATACGCCAATTGGTGCCTATCAGGCAATTCAGCATCCACTTGCAGAGGTTAAAATTTATCAGGAAGCAGTGAGACTTCTAACATACAGGGCGGGATGGGCTTTTGATAAGGATTTGGAGCCGGGAATAGTAGGAGCATACGCAAATATGGCAAAATACCTCGGTGCTGAGCTTGCCATAATGGCTGTTGATAGAGCAATAGAAACGCTTGGTGGGAATGGCTTCAGCGAGGAAAACGCACTCATCTATATGTGGGAGGCAGCAAGGCTTTTAAAAACTGCACCTGTTTCAAAAGAAATGATTCTGAATTACATAAGCGAACATGTCCTCGGACTTCCGAGGTCTTATTGAGGAGGAATTATGCTTGATATAGTCAGAAAGTATTCAAAATCTCCTGTAGCAAAAATTATACTTCTTGCAGTTGCTACTTCATTCTTTATAGGATTCAGCATCCTCACAGCAGTATGGCGTTCATGCTCCATAAAAGGGCTTCGCGGAAATGTTGCAAAAGCGGGAAAGTTGTACATAACTCCAAGGGATTTCTCCATGGCTTATTCAAGGATGCTTGAAATTGCAAGGGAAAAGGAGGAATTTAAGAACCTTGATGAAAAAATGCTGAAAGAAATGGTGGTTCAGGTTCTCATAAACTCATGGCTTATTGCAAATGAGGCTGAAAAGATAGGCTACAGGGTTTCTGATGACGAACTCAATTCGGAAATAAGGAGGGTTCTCGGAATAAGGGGGAATATAAGCAGGAAGGATTATCTTTCCATTCTTAAAAGCAACAGGATTTTCCCGGAAGAGTTTGAGAAGAGATTGAAACTGGAAATACTTTCTTCAAAGCTCCTTTCCCTTTTGAAAGATGCAATAACAATTTCCGATGAAGACCTCTGGAAAGATTATGAACTTAAAAATACCAAACTCTCCATTTATCTTGTGAAATTTGACCCGAAGGATATGAAGGTGAAGGTATCGGAAGAAAAATTAAAGGAATACTATGAGTCTCACAAAGAGGAATTCAGAGGTGGTGAAAAGAGAATAATAAGGTATGCAATCATTAATAAAGGTGAAGGAGAAACCCCTGAAGTATTTTCAAAGAGAATAAAAGAAATATATGAAGAAATGAAAGAAAAGGGATTTGAATCTGTGTGCGTAGATAAAGGAATTTCATGCAGTGAAACCCCACCATTTGAAAAAATGAGCCCTTTCCCGGTTGACCTTCCATCTTCACAGGAAATCACGGATAAGGCTTTTACGATGAAAGAAGGAGATGTAGGTGAACCAATTGTTCTTGATGAAAAAGCCATCATTTTTAAACTTCAGGGAATAATAACAGGAGAAGTTCTTGAATTTGAGGAAGCACTTCCAAAAGTTAAAGAAAAAGTTCTGGAAATGGAAAGGATGGAATCTGCGAGAAAGAAGGCTGAAGAGTTGATAGAAAAGATAAAGGACCTTAAAAATCCAGAAAAAAAGGCAAGGGAAATGGGGTTTAAACTTGAACCTACCCATCCCTTTTCACTGCTGGATATGGAAATAAAAGAACTGGGTATGGCAAAGGAGATTGTAATATATGCATGGCTTCTTGGAGAATCAAAAAGGGTGAGCGAAAAACCTGTTTTTTTCAACGGAGCATATTATGTTTTGATTTTAAAGGACCTTCAAAAACCGGATAAAAAAGAGTTTGAGAAAAGAAAGGATGAAATAAGAACCGCATATGAAAAGGAGCAATTTGATATAATCCAGACGGAACTTCTTATAAGGATGAGAAGCATTTATCCGGTGGAAATTGACAGAGAACTTTTGGAAAAGAAACAGGAATGAAAATAAAGAGAAGGTTTTTTTTATCAAAAATACTTCTTTATTTCTCCATCCTTTTCGGCTCATTTTTTGGAATTAAAAACCTTATAAGATATGTCGTAAGGAGCTCAAAAAGAGAAAAAGTTGTAATTTATGGGGGCAGGGTTTCGGAACTGGAAGAAGGCTTTAAAGAAATAAAATTTAAAGACGAAGTTCTTATCCTTATAAAAAGGAAAGAAAAAATAGAAACATTCTCCTCCACCTGCACACATCTGGGCTGCAGGGTTGAATGGAATCCTTCTGAAAAAAAATTCAAATGCCCCTGCCACGGAGCAATTTTTGATGAAAATGGAAAGGTATTATCAGGACCGGCTCCTTCTCCGTTAAAAAAATTGACCACCGAGATAAAGGAGGATGGAATTTACATTGAGGTTGGATTTTATGAGGAAGAATAGTTTTCAATTCCTCAACGAAGACCTACCTGAGGAGTTAAAAAATTTCTTTTACGCCCTCGGAGGAACCCCTTTTTTTCTGTTTTTTCTTCAGGTTCTTACAGGAATTTTTCTTTTAATCTATTATGTTCCATATTATGATTCAGCATACGAAAGCGTAGGAAGAATAACATATACGGTTTCTATGGGATGGTGGATAAGGGGGCTTCACAAATACGGAGCGACAATTTTTATATTTTCCATATTCCTTCACCTCATAAGAACATTCGTAACAAGGGCGTATTCATCCCCAAGAGAATTCACATGGATTACAGGAGGGATAATGTTATTTCTGTCTCTTGGAGCAGGTTTTACAGGGTATTCCCTCATTCACGACCAGCTTTCCTACTGGGCTACACGGGTTGGAACAGAACTCGTGGAATCTGCCCCTCTTATAGGGAGATTCCTTTCAATGCTCATAAAAGGTGGGGAAAGAATAAGCCAGTTCACAACATTGAGGCTATTTACCCTTCATATTTACATACTTCCGCTTCTCCTTGCCATTTTTATTTTTACTCACATCCTTCTCGTGAGAAAATATGGAGTTTCCATTCAATCTGAAAAAAAATATCTCCTCATCCCGGAACACCTTTATTTAGAAGTAAACATATTTATATTTATCTTCACAGCGCTCACCCTCATATCCCTGATGTTTCCACCAGAAATTGGAGAAAGAGCCAATCCTTTTAGAACTCCTTCTCACATAAAACCCGAATGGTATTTTTATCCGGTTTACTTCTTTTTAAAACTCGTTCCACTCAAAGCGGGAATAATTATGCTTACCGCTTTTATATTCCTTTTTCTTTTTTATCCTTATGTTGAAAAACTGGCAGAAAAAGTAGCAGGAAAATATGCTCCATTTGCATTGAGAACTGCTGGATTTTTATTAACACTATATTTTGTGTTTGCGATAATTAAAGAATCATTGGATTAAGGAGGGAATATGAAGGACTATACCTATGAAAGGGTGGTAACAGGGATCCTTGCGGTTTTGATGCTGATTGCACTCATAATCGTAGGAAGCATTGAGGTTCAAAGAAGAAAGGGAAGGGTTCCGGAGCCTTATATTTCAGCAGAATCAATGGCATGTTATGAGTGTCATACGGAAAGGGGGTTATCAAAAATCTCCATAACAGGATGGAAGAAAAGCAAGCACGGAGAAAAGGGAGTTGGATGTAATGAATGCCATCTTCCTGCAAGAGAATCAGGTGAGGAGATTTTATCTGAAAAAACGGAATGCGAGGACAAAAAGGTAAAAAGGTCTGTATCATTTCACACATGCAAGAGATGCCACAAAAAACAATTTGAGGAGTTTGAAAATGGAATTCACTCATCAGCTATGAGAAATCTGGAGCTTGCGGTAAAGTTGCTGAATTTAGAAATGAAAGATACATGTTCTTCTTGCCATTCCATCGGAAAAGAAAAAAATGCCTGTTCTTCCTGCCACATTCCTCATACCTATTCTACCTCTTCTGCAAGAAGACCTGAAACCTGTGCCCGTTGCCACGATGGAAATGAAAAAAGGGTTTATTATTACTTTCTGTCCTCATCCCATGGAACCATTTTTAAGGCAATGGAAGATAGATGGAACTGGGAATTAAAAATTGAAGGCTGGAAGCCCTCTTTATTACTTCCTGCCTCATCAAATCCCGATTCGCCTGTTTGTGTAACCTGCCACATGGTGAATGGAAGTCATACGGTTGGACTTCATAAAGAATTTTCATTTAAAATTTTGAGACTGGCAAAAAGGGGAATTTCTTTACTCCCTGATAAAAAAATTCCTGTTGAGCAGTCGCAGGAACTTCTGAACAAAAGAAAGGAGGTACTAAAAAACCTCTGTATGAACTGTCATACGAAGAAATTTTTTGAAGATAAAATTAACGAACTTGAAAAAAATCTGGAAATGGCTGAAGACTATCTTTTAAAAACCCTTCCCGTTCTCAAAGGAATTTATGACACAGACCTCTTACCATTTTCTGAAAGAAACAAAGACCTTCTTTTATATCAGCATTCATACGACCTTTTAACCCACTTTGGAAAGGGGTTCAGTTTCTAACCCTTCACAAAAAGGTTATAGAGAAGGGCAAAAATGAGGCAAGCGATAAATCCGTGAAAAAATCCGTAAATTCCACCTATGAATGCTCCAGGGATGCTGACCGAATAACCTATATAAAACTGGGATAGTTTCATGAGGGTTAACCCACCACCTTTTATTACTATCCATATGGTTGCTAAAAAAACCGTTAAACCCCAGAGTATCCCGCCCGCTAAAGCAGTGGCTTTCAGGTCCAGCTTCATTTCAATCCTCCTTTTTTAAATTTTATCATACAAAAAACTTGAGTGTCAAGGAGAAAATTAGTAAAATAAAATTATGGAAGTAAAATGTCCAAAGTGCGGAACCCTTAATATGGTTGAAGATGAAAGTCTAACCGAAATGGGTACAAAAATTCCGTGTTCGGGATGCGGTGTCAAACTTGTCGTAAGAAAGAAGGTTAAAAAATCTTCTCCTCCACCTCCACCACCATCCATACCCGAACCGCCGCCCACAAAATTTACAGAGGATGAAGGATTTTATATGCCCGATGAGGAACTGAAAAGCAGTTTAGAGCGGACTTCAGGAGTGGAAAATCAGGAAGAACAATTTATTGACTCCGGATTTTCACTCGGAAAAGAAGAACCATCCGAAGAAACATTTACGACCGATTTGCCGGGAATCGCCGACTGGAAACTTGACACCCCTGAAGAAGAAAAGGTGTCAGATAATCTGATTTTTAAAGAAACTCTCCCCGAAGAAAAACCCGAAGAAAAACCTGAAGAAAAACCTGAAGAAAAACTTTCATCCTTTGAGATGATCACAGAATTACTTTTCACAGAGGAGCCGGTTGAAGAAACACCGAGACCGTTAATGGAGGAACCTGAAAAACCTGTTGCTCAGCCAGTCCGTCCCTCTCCTGTTATCAAAAAAACACCCCTAAAAAAATCTCCGATGGGAAAACAGGTAAAAGAAGAAAGAAAAAGCAGAATTGTAGCCATCTTAATAAGCCTGTTAATCCTTATCGGTGGTGCAGGAGGATTATATCTGTGGAAAGGAGAATTGTTTTTCAATAGATTTTTTGAGACTGCAAAAGAAAATTCGGAATTTGAAGTAAAGATTACAAAAAAAGCACTTCTTGTAAACGCAAGGGGAGAAAGAGTATGGTATCTTATTGGAAAGGTAAAGCCCAGAAATATGGTTGTAAGCAATATAAAGCTCAGAGCATCACTATACGGTGAAGATGGATTTGAAAAATCCTCTATAGAATTTTATGCAGGCAACATACTGAAGGAAGAGGAAATCAGAGAACTTCCGCCGTCTCAGGTTTATGAGCGCCTTAAGAACGAAATTGGCGAAATGTTTTCAAATGTGAATGTTGCACCTGAAAAGGGGGTTGATTTTATGGCTGTCTTTTATGACCCACCTCCTGAAGCAGAAGTAAAAATTCAGATAATTGATTATAAAAAATGAAGTGTCTAATTGAAGCAGATTTCTTTAAAACCATTAACGAAAGAAGAATGCTCACTGCAAAACTTAAGGAATTTTTCAGTGAAATTTCAGATTTTGAAAGTGTTGAAAACATTGATTGGATAATAACTCAGGCATACAGAGGCAACATAACTTTTCAGAAAATTCTCCTCATACTGGGAGACCCTCTGGAAAGGGAAAAATGTTTTGGAAGGGAAAGGTGTATTTATATAAAGGATTTAGCAAGGGAATTTGAATATACAAGGGTTCTATGGTTATTTACCGATGATGCGAAAATGCCATCACTCATTGACGAAGAAACACCGTCATTTCCAGAACTGGATGAATTCTCTTTGGGACACAAAAAATTTTATGCAAGACAGTTTAACAGAAGACTTCTTGAGAAACTCACCTACGACAGAAATCCGGAGGTGATAAGGGAACTCCTCAACAATTCCCTGCTAACAGAAAGGGAGATAGTAAAAATAGCAGCGAGAAGAAATATATCACCTGAAATTCTCAAGGAAATCTATCACAATGAAAAATGGATTTCCAGATATTCAATAAAAACTGCTTTATTCTGGAATCCACATACGCCTGTATCAATCTCCATAGCCCTTATCCCCCATCTTTTAATCCAGGACATAAAGCCGATTTTAAACCAGCGAGAAATTCACCCCTATGTGAAAGATGCTGCACGCTTTTTCGTAGAAATAAAGAGCGGGCTTCTCAAATAACCCTAATTTCTTTTTTCTTTTTCCTCTTCTTTTTTTAAAGGTGTAACATCAATCTCATCCTGTCCCTTCAAAGCCTTCTTAAAATTTCTTATCCCCTTTCCCAGTCCCTCTCCGAGTTCAGGTAGTTTTCCAGCCCCAAAAATAAGGAGAATTATTACTGCAATCAGGATCAGCTCAAATGTCCCTATCATAGAAATTATTTTACCAGCATTTTTTATTAAAATCAATTAACTTGAATGAATTAAGTTGAAGTGATATACTCCCCCTATGAAGAAAATTTTATTTTCAATATTTATAGCGTTTCTTTTAGTAAAAAACGGATTTCCAGCAACAATCACGGTTGAAGAAATAACCCCTTCAAGCACAGTTACAGAAAGCCAGGAGATAACAATAAAATGGAAATCAGACACCCCAGGAAAATATAAGATTGAGGTTGGAGGAACTGGAGAAATTGGAACAGGAGAGGAAATCTCGGAAAATCCTGAAGGAAACATAAGTTCAAATACTTATGTCTCTACAAAAATAAAACCATGGGAAGACTTTAAAGAAGGAGATGGAGACTACAACATTTACATATACATTACTCTTTCTGAAGGAGGAGATGTAATCAAAACAAATATCACTATAACCCTTGACGATATTCCTGATACTCCTTATGGTTTTGAAGCAAAAGGGGGAAATTCTGTTTTATTTCTTTCCTGGGACAAACATCCTGACAGGGACATAAAGAGGTTTGAAATTTACTGGAGAGAAGCGGAAAATTCGGATTCACCTGTTACATCTCCGAGTTTAGACTTATACCTTCATGAAGTGGATGTTAATTCTGGAGAAGCCACTTCTTATACTCTCTCCGATCTGGAAAACGGAAAGAGGTATTTCCTTTCAATTAGAGCTGTTGATTACAGCGATATGACGAGTCCATTATCTACTGAAATAGAAGGTACTCCGTATGAGACAATGGGGGTGAGTGATTTTGTGGATGAAGAAGGTGGATGTGTAATAACAACCCTTAATCCTCACGGGAGATATGAGATTCTGAGGGTGATAAGGGATGGTCTGAAAAAACTTCCTCTGGGTGCAAAAATCCTTCAATTTTATTACAAAACTCTATTCCACCTGGTTAATGGATTGCCCTCTTTTATAAAAGGGATTTTTAAAATTATCTTTCTCCTTTTTGATGACAGAATACTTCTCGTCATGTTCCTGCTCCCTTTTATCTTTTTAAGAAAAAAATCCATCTTTATCCCTCTGGCAATATTTCTCCTTGTTGATAATGCGTTTTCAGAATCTCCGAGGCACTGGACAGTAAGCATTTCAGGAACGAATTATCATCCGGACAAATTGAGTTCGTATCACTGGGATGAAATATATGGAAGCGGAGGACACTTTCTGGTTGAGGGTGAAGTTGGTTGGGAATTTCTCAAGTACAAGTACTTTGGGGTTCTCGGTATATCTTTAAGGGGAGGATTCTTCAGGGAAAAGGGTTACGGACAGGTGATAGAAAACGGAAGTGTTGAATCCTCTGCAAGGGACCATATCTTCTACATCTTTCCGTTACGATTGAGTTCCTTCTACAGGCTTGAATTCATAAAAGACCAGCCCCTTATTCCCTACGGAAGGGGAGGATTTGACTGGGTCTTCTTTATGGAAAAAATCGTTGATGGAAAAACTCCCGAAAAAGGAGTTGCGGGAGGCTACCACTACGGAGGAGGGCTTATTTTAGTCCTTGACTTTATTGACAAAAAGCATGCGAGCAAGATGGACGAAGACTTCGGAGTGAACTACACGGGCATCTACGCCGAATATATCGTTCAGAGAATAAACAGAAAATCCTATCCCTTCGGTGAAAGGTTTGAAAGGTGGGATTTCACAAGCAAAAACCTTTATGTAGGAATAGTATTTGATTTCTGAAAATGACCTTTGAACTTCCGCCATTCAGACCGCCATCGGAAGCATACAGCTTGCTGATAAGAGTAACAAGAAACTGCCCTTGGAACAGATGTGAGTTCTGCGGAATGTACAAAACTGTAAAATTCCAAATGAGAGAGATAGAAGAAATAAAAAGGGACATTGATTCTTTTAGGGAAATCTATGAAAGGGCTAAGGAAATGGCATGGCTCAAGGGTTACGGCGGAGATGTCAGGTACATAGGTTCTGCTCTCGGAATACCGTGGCTTCTTCAGGGAGAGGTGAAAAATGTTTTCATAGGAGATTCGGACAGCCTTGTCATTAAACCATATGTTTTGATTGAAATTATAAAGTACATAAAGAAAAAATTTCCAGTGGTTCAGAGGATTACAAGTTATGCAAGGTCAAGAACAATACTGAATAAAAAATTTGAGGATTTAAAAGCAATAAGAGAAGCAGGACTCACAAGGCTTCATGTAGGACTTGAAAGTGGAGATGATTTCATACTGGAATATGTTAAAAAGGGAGTAAGGTCTTCAGAAGCAGTTGAGGCTGGACTTAAAGCAAAAGATGCAGGATTTGAGTTGAGCGAATATGTGATAAGCGGTCTTGGTGGAGAAAAGAGGTGGATGGAACATGCACAAAATACTGCGGACGCACTCAATAAAATAAATCCTCATTTCATAAGAATCAGAACACTTGTCCTGCTTCCGTTTACTCCTCTTTATGAAAAGATGGAAAGCGGAGATTTCGTAGAGGCATCTCCTGAAACTATTATGAAAGAATTAAAACTTCTGATAGAAAATCTTGATGTAACATCTGAATTTTTAACAGACCATGTGTCAAACTACATAGACCTCAATGGAAAACTTCCGGAGGAAAAGGAAAAATTGCTCCAGAAAATAGACGATTTACTGAATATGCCAGTCCACCTCAAAAAAAGAGTTTTAAAAAGAACAATAGTTCAACTGTGAAGAAAAAAAATGTATTTATATGTGAGGTCTGCGGTTATACAACTCCCAAATGGTTAGGTAGGTGTCCTCAGTGTGAGGAATGGGATACATTCAGGGAAATGGAGGTGAAAAAAGAGAAAAAAAAGAAAAGTACTATGACGATAAAAATGTTTTCTGAACTGGAGGGAGAGAAGGAAGAAAGAACAAAAACAGAGATTGAAGAGTTTGACAGGGTAATGGGTGGAGGGCTGGTAGTGGGAACTCAGGTTCTGGTTGGAGGAGAACCTGGAATTGGGAAATCAACGCTTATGCTTCAGATTGCAGATGCATTCAGCAAAAGGGGAAAAAAGGTTTTGTATGTGAGCGGAGAGGAATCACTCACTCAGATAAAGATGAGAGCAAAGAGAATAGGTTTTTCAGGTGAAAATGTATTTTTTTCTTCAGAAACTGAAGTGGAAGTAGTGGAGGAAGGACTTGAAAAAATAAACCCATCTGTTGCCATCTTTGATTCGCTTCAAACAATGAAAATATCAGAAATTCCATCCCTTCCCGGAACCCCTTCACAGTTGAAAGAGGTAACACAAAGGCTTACCAGATTCTGTAAAATGAACGGAATATCTGGTTTTTTTCTTGCTCATGTCACAAAGGAGGGAATTATAGCCGGACCAAGACTTGTAGAACACATAGTTGATACAGTTCTTTACCTTGAAGGAGAAAGACATACTTCATTAAGGATTTTGAGAAGCATAAAAAATCGTTTTGGCTCAACAAATGAAGTTGGAATTTTTGAGATGGAAGAAGGAGGATTAAGGGAGGTAAAAAATACATCTTCCTTTTTCATTTCAGAAAGCACACTTGATAGTCCTGGAAGCGTGGCTTTTCCTCACATTGAGGGGAACAGGGTTTTTTTTCTTGAAATCCAGGCTTTAACCTCATACACCCCTTTTGGAACACCACGAAGGGTTTCTATGGGAGTTGATTATAACAGGGTTTCAATACTTTTAGCAGTTTTAGAGAACAAGCTTGGAGTTGACCTTAAAACAAGGGATGTATTTGTTAATGTTGTTGGAGGAATTTTCATCAAAGACCCTTCTGCTGACCTGCCTGTGCTTCTCGCAGTTATATCCAGTTTGAAAAACAAAAAGATAGGTCCAAAAATTGTTGCCTTCGGGGAAATAGGGCTCACAGGAGAAGTAAGAAGGGTTGCAGGAACTGAAAAGAGACTTTTAGAAGCAAAAAAATTGGGATTTGAAATCGCAATAGTTCCTCCATTAGAAAAAACTAAAAAATTAGATATAGAAATAAAGGAGGTAAAAAATGTTCAGGAAGCTGTTGAGTTTGTTTTTGGTTAGTTTTTTTGCGAACTGTAACCTTTTCATTTCTGAAGAAGACACCCTCACCATCCTTTTCACAGCAGACATAAGGGGAAAGATAAAATCAATAAGAACACCTGAGGAGTATTTAGGTGACCTTTCAATTTTGAAAACCCTTGTTCTGAAAGAAAAGGCATTCTCCGAACACGCCATTCTCGTTGATGCGGGAGACTTTTCAGGACAACCTCAGGATAATCTCTTCATCCATTTCTTGAGGACAAGACTGATAATGGAATCTTTTGCAAAAATAGGATATGATGCAATAACTCCCGGGGAAATGGACTTTTTCTATGGTCTCCAGTTTTTGAAAAATGAATCTGAAAAAAATGGGCTCACAATCGTCCTTGCAAATTTATATGATGAAAATGGCAACAATCCATTCACTCCCTATATTATAAAGAAATTTGAAAGCAGAAAAGTTCTTATAACCGGTCTCCTCCATCCC
>JBBIVP010000001.1:0-46662 GCA_037439705.1 bacterium | reverse complement strand
ACTCAAGTTCTATCTTTTTTATCAATCTTACTTGCGAAGTAAAAAATTCTTTGTCCTGCTCAATGTCAAGATTTAAAAAAAGAGTCTTTTTCCCCTCTTTTTCTAAATATTCTTTAAGCATAAACATTAGAGTTGTTTTCCCTGCCTGTCTCGGTCCTACAATAAAAGTAATCTCCTTTTTGCTAAGATGCTCTCTAATCTCATCAAATAACTTTCTCTTAATCATATTTTTATTTTAACACGAGATTTTTGAAAGTCAACTTCCAAAATTCTCGGACTAAATTGGTAAGATGATATCTAACCTACACACTCCAGAATCAGTTTTCTACATTAGGGATGAAAATATGATTTTTCTCTTTTCCTGATCAAAAAAAGAAATACATCTCCCCTCTTTTTAACTCGGGACTGTGTAGAAAAGTGTTGACTTATTCTTCTTCCAGAGGGACGCTGGTATTAACCTTTATACTGCTCTCTCCTATTGTAAGGTCTGCCTGAACATCAACCTTTCCATCACACTCTTCGTGGAATGTAAACTTTATCGTGCCATAAGCCTCGTCGGAATCTATTTTTATATCTACACTTCCTGAAATGGGATTTTTATCACATTCTTTATTATCAACCTTAACATCAGTAACGGTAATATTAATTGAACCCTTATCAGAGGAAAGAGTTCCATTTCCATTTATAATCATCAGGTCATCTGAGTCGTCACCTTCTGTTCCCCTTATATCATCTGAAAGAGAAATCTCAAAATCAGCGGAATAAGAACCGTCTTGATTCTCACCCTTTATATTATCTGCTTTAACGGTTACATCATAATACCCAACCTCTGTTTTCTTAAGTGAAACGCTCAGAGTGCCAGAGGTTATCTTATTGCCTTCTTCTTCAAAGTTATCAAATTCTGCTGTAGCATCTACGGAGGTTGAAGTAATCTTCCCTGAAAGCGTGATTTTCCCTTTTCTAAATACACCATCATCACCTACACATCCGTCTCCCCAGTCAAGCTTCAAATTCACATCACATCCTGCCTCTGATTGACAATCCCCCGTAAGTTTCAAATCAAAAACAGGGCATTGAGAATACTGCTGGGCTTTGAGGGGAGAAGAACCACCAATTAATCCGCCCATCATACTAATCATTTCAATCGCTCCAGAAGCCATATCAACCATTCCACCCACTCCATCAAGGGAATATCTTATTTTCTCCTGTGCTATCTCTTGCCTCTGCTCATCCGTTAATTCAGTGCCTTCTTCTTTCCCACATGCTCCTATTATAAGGAGTACTGCTACTACTGCACCTGTCCATTTCTTCATAATACACCTCCTTAAATTTTTCTCCATTTTAACATTTTTAAAACATAAATTCAAGCATTACTTTCCCCTCTTCTGGTAAAGCTCAACATAATAATTGTGTTCTTTCAGATTTGTAGTAAAAACATGGGTCCCATCGTTTTTTGATACGAAGTAAAGATAAGAAACGGGAGCAGGATAAAGGGCTGAATAAATTGCATTCTTTCCAGGACTACATATCGGGGTTGGTGGAAGTCCTTTTCTTTTATAGGTATTGTATGGATTATCTGACTTAAGGTGTTCCTTTTTAAGGTTTCCGTCAAAATCAGGAAGTAGTCCATATATCACGGTTGGGTCTGCCTGAAGGAACATGTTTTTCTTTAACCTGTTATGAAAAACTGCTGAAATGAGAGGGGCTTCCTCCTTCACTTTTGCTTCCTTCTCTATTATTGATGCAAGGATTATGACCTCCTCCATATTCATTCCAAGTTCCCTTGCCCTTTTTTCAAACTCTGAATTCCACTCCTTAAAAAACCTCTTAACCATAGTATCAAGGACATTTTCACAGGTCTCCATCTTTTCAAAAATGTATGTATCCGGGAATAAAAACCCTTCAAGAACTGGCAAATTTATTCCGTATTTTCTTATAAATTCTTGAGACCTTATGAGTGAAAAAAAGCTTTCAGGCGGACATATCTTAGAAACTATTTTCGCAATCTGATAGATATTTGAGCCCTCAGGAATTGTTATGGTATATTTTTTCACCTGTCCATTCAAAATTTTCCTGAGCACATCCATATCAGAAATTTTGCCTTCAAATTCGTATTCTCCAGCTCTCAATCCCTTTGATTTTCCAGAGATTTTGAGGAAGAAAGAAAGAATTGACCTGTGTTTTATCAACTTCTGTTTTTCAAGTTCATAAAGGACACGAAGAGATGGGATTCCCCTTTTAATCTCTACAAGTATTCTTTCTGAAATGTACCTTTTTTGATAAACCGGATAAACAAGAAAGAGAAAAAGGGTCAAAAAGACGAGAATAAAAGCCATTAAAATAAAAATCAGCCTCTTCACGGAAGAATTTTTTTCATTGCTGAAAGGGAAAGGGCAAATTTTTTAAATGCCTCTCCTCTGTGGCTCACAGAATTTTTTTCTTCCAAATCCATCTCTGCAAAGGTTTTCCCTTTTGGAGGATAAAAGAAAACCGGGTCATAACCAAAACCGTTCTTACCCTTCATTTCTTCAAGGATGTATCCATTCACCTCTCCTCTCACGAAAAATCCTAATCCCTGAGGAAGAAGAAAAGCAATCACGCACACGAAGCACGCTCTTCTATCTTCCCATTTTAATCCCTCAAGTCTTTTCAACAGATACCTGTTCCTTTCCTCGTCATCCTCTATCCCCATCCACCTCTTTGATTTCACTCCAGGCTCTCCTTTAAGGACATGCACAACAAGTCCTGAATCATCCGCAATGGCTGGAAGTTTTGATGCATTTGAAACAAAAAGAGCCTTATTTATTGCATTTTCGTAAAAGGTTTCTCCATTTTCCAGCCACTCGGGAAGTTCACCATCATAGGGAATGATTTCTACATCAAACTTTTCTTTTTTAAAAAACCATCTGTATTCCTCAAACTTTCCTTTGTTATTTGTTGCCAGACATATACTTTTTATTTCCAAAACAAAGCCCCCTCTCTCTCAAGAACCTCTCTCTGAACCTCAAAAATCTCCTTTATTCCCTTTTCTGCGAGGTCAAGCATATCCGAAAGAAGCTCCCTTGAAAAGGTGCCTTTCTCACCAGTTCCCTGAACCTCAACAAGTCTTCCATCCGAACGCATAACCACATTCATATCAACCTCTGCAACTGAATCCTCTTCAGAATCAAGGTCAAGTAAAATTTCACCTTTCACTATTCCAACGCTTATCGCACCTATCATGCCAAGAAATGGATTTTCTTTTATTATCTCCTTTTCCATAAGCTTTGAAATGGAAAGAGAGACTGCAATGAAGCCTCCATTTATGGAAGCAGTCCTCGTTCCTCCATCCGCATTTATCACATCGCAATCAACGATGATTGTCATCTCTCCGAGTTTTGAAAGGTCAAATCCAGCCCTCAAACTTCTTCCTATAAGCCTCTGTATCTCCTGACTCCTTCCACTGATCCTGCCTCTTACTCCTTCCCGTGGATTTCTTTCCTTTGTAGCCCTTGGAAGCATTGAATACTCAGCAGTGATCCATCCGCTTCCTGTTCCTTTTAAAAATGGTGGGACATTAAGGAGGTCAACTGTGGCAGAACATATAACAGCAGTATTTCCCATCTCAATAAGAACAGAACCCTCCGCATATTTCTGAATCCCTGTCTTTATAGCCGGTCTTCTTATCTCGTTATTCTTTCTTTCTCTCATCCAGATATCTTCTTATACCATATCCCAGTTTTTTTATAAAATCATTAATCCAGATTTCCGAAAACAAATTCTCCCTGTAAAATCCTGCTTCAAGAACGATTCCCGGAACCTTCAGACCAATAAGGAGATATGAATTTACCCTTTCTATCTCTACCTTTCTGAATCCATCAAACTCATCCTTCAAAAAATAAGCAAATTTCTCAGATTCCTCTACCCCGCAGGCATTCGCCATATCCCACGGAATGAGAAGAATACCTTCACAGTTCTTTGGTGAAATTGATGGAATGTAAATAATTGTTCCTGAGAGGGATTCTAAAAAGGAAGAATTTATATGAATGCTTATGAACAAATCTCCCTTGCTGTTTGCAAATCCCACCCTCTCTTCCTGTGGAACAAAATAATCACCATCCCTTGTGAGATAAACATCAAAGTTTTCCATCAATTCCTCTTTTAGAAAACCGGCAATTTTCATGGTTATCTCCTTTTCTGAAAAATCCGGGACACATATTCCACAATCCTCACCTCCGTGTCCGGGGTCTATAACAATGGAGAAGGTTGAGAGCAAAAATGGTATGATAAAAACCTTCATTTTCCAACACAGAAATTTTTGAATATCTCATCAATGACTTCTTCTGAGGTGATTCCTAAAAGTTCCTCAAGTTTTTTGTTTGTAAACCTCAGGGATTCAGCGATAAGTTCAAGGTTTTGGGCTGTCTCAAGTGCAAGGGACAATTCCTTCTCTGCATCCTCAAGAAGTTTTATATGCCTTATCTCGGTCAGGAAAACCTCGTCTCCGAATTCCCTGTCAAGAGATTTTGCAATCTCTTTTTTCAGTTCCTCAATTCCCTCTCCACTGAGGGCTGATACCTTCAAGAATTTCATTCCAGTTTTTTCCCATTCATGGGACAGTCCCTTATCAATTTTGTTGAGGACGAAAATTGATTTTTTCTGAAAATTTTTTATTAACGAAAAATCTTCATCTTGAGGCGGTTCGCTTCCGTCAAATAGCACGATGGTTACATCCGCCTCTTCTGAGAGTTTTCTGGCAAGCCTCACTCCCTTTTCCTCTACGGGCTCAGGGGATTCCCTTAATCCAGCAGTATCGTAAAATCTTATTTCCTTTCCGTCAAGAAAAATGATGGAATCTATGTAATCCCTCGTGGTGCCGGGGTAAGGACTCACTATTGCCCTTTCATATCCGAGAAGTCGGTTGAAAAGGGTTGATTTTCCCACATTCGGCTTTCCAGTTATAACAACCCTATATCCCTCAAATAACCTCCTTCCCTCTTTCCCTCTTTCTATTAACTCCTTTACAGCATCCCTTACCCTTTTCATCCCCTCAAAAATATCCTTCTCCTCGGTCGCAATGTCGTCCGGAAATTCTATGGAGCCTTCAACGGATACAAGCAATTTTAGAAGGTTCTCCCTCAACTCAAAAATTCTCTCGCTTAGCTCACCGTTTCTTATCCTTGAGGCAACCCTCAAGGCTTTCTCCGATTTTGCGGATATGAGCCTTGCAACCGATTCTGCCTGGATGAGGTCCATCTTTCCGTTAAGAAATGCCCTCTTCGTAAACTCCCCTGGCTCTGCAAGCCTTACTCCGTTTTGAATGAGAGCATCTATCAGTTTTCTTACGAGAAGAGGGTTTCCGTGCACCTGAAGTTCAACCACATCTTCCCCGGTATAGGAGTTTGGCTCTTTGAAATAAAGAAGAATCGCCCTGTCCTCTATATCAGAAATTTTTATCTTTCCCATTATTACCCTTTCGGGCTCTATCTTCTTATGTGTCTTGAAAATTCCTTCTATTACCTTCAATGCTGATGGGCCACTTATTCTCACAACCGCTATTCCACTTTCCTGAAGAGGAGTGGATGGTGCACATATAGTATCAGTAAATTCCTTCATATTCCTTCTTTAAAATTCTGATGATTTCCGATAAAATTTGGTTTCTGTTTTTCTCTGTTAAATGAAAGAGTTTAACAGAAGGAGAATTTCTGACCTTCTCCATCAATCCACTCCATTTAAGTTTGACAGTTCCAATAACTCTTGAATTCCCATAAAGGATGTCTTCAACAATTTTTACGAATTTTTGAGAAAAACATTCCATGGGTCCAACCTCATCAATAACATAAAGGGAAGCAGAATCTCCTTTCTCAAACTCATCGGATATTATCCTTTCAAACCCGTAAAGGGCAACCCCGTATTTTCCAACAGAGAATTTTTTGTCAAATTCTGTGTGCGCGAGTAATCCCTCCTTTTTTGTCATAAGGGTAATAACCTTAAATCCCTTCCTCTCTCCTCCTTCTCTTATCTCTTCCGTATAAAATCCGCAAACTGAAATTCCCTGTAAAATTTTTAGAACTTCCTTTATTAAAGTTGTCTTACCCGAACCCGGTTTTCCCGTTATGAAAATTTTCATAAGTTGAATTATAATAAAAATTGTGATATAAGAAAAATGTTGAAAACAGGGGTTAAAAATGTAATGATAGAAAAGGAGGTTTGAGATGCCAAAAGACGAGAGATTGGGAGAAATACTTCTTAAAGAGAACCTTATAACTCCAAAACAATTTCAGGATGCCCTTAAAGAAGCAAAGGAAAAAAATATAAGGATAGGAGAGGCTTTAACAAGCCTCGGAATATTGAAGGAAAACGAAATTCTTCAGTTTCTGGCAAAAACTTACAAACTTCCATCAGTCAACCTTGAAAAGGTGAAACTTGACCCTGATGTTGTGAGAATAATTCCAGCGGATGTGGCAAGAAGGCACAAACTCATAGCAATTAGAAGAACTGGCCCAACCCTCATGGTGGCAATGAGTGACCCCACAAACCTTTCTGCTATAGATGAAATAAACTTTTTGACAGGATACAATACGGAGCCCGTAGTTGCTCTTGAGCATCAGATTATGAAAGCAATAGAGGAATATTATGGAATAAAGGAAGAACAGGCTCCAGTCGTTGAGAAGGGATTTCAGGAGATTTTTGAAGGAGAGGAGGTGGGATTAGAGGTGATTGAGGAGAAGGAAGCGGAGGAAGGGGCGGAAGAGTTAAAGAGGGCTGCAGAGGATGCGCCAGTTGTTAAATTTGTTAACAAACTAATACACGATGCCGTAAGGCTTAAGGCAAGCGATATCCATATGGAGCCTTACGAAAAGGAATTCCGCATAAGGTTGAGGATTGATGGGGTTCTGCAGGAAGTTGTAAAACCACCATTAAAGATGAAGAACGCAATCACTTCAAGGGTTAAAATTATGTCAGATATGCAATTGGATGAAAAAAGGAGACCCCAGGATGGAAGGATAAAGATGAGGGTAGGAAACAACGATATAGATATGAGGGTCTCCTGCCTTCCAACCGTATTCGGTGAAAAAATAGTTATAAGGCTTCTTGATAAATCCAATCTACAACTTGATATGACAAAACTGGGTTTTGAGGAGGACCAGCTCAAGCATTTTAAAGAGGCGATAAACAAGCCCTACGGGATGGTGCTTATAACAGGACCAACGGGAAGCGGAAAAACCACCACCCTCTATTCAGCCCTTTCAGAATTGAACAAGGTGGATGTCAACATATCAACCGCAGAAGACCCTGTTGAATACAACCTTCCAGGAATAAATCAGGTTCATATAAGGGAAGATGTGGGACTCTCTTTCGCAGCCGCTCTCAGGGCATTCCTGAGGCAGGATCCTGATATAATAATGGTTGGAGAGATAAGGGATTATGAAACTGCTGAGATCGCCATTAAGGCTGCTCTTACCGGACACCTCGTCCTCTCCACCCTTCATACAAACGATGCACCGAGCACAGTAACAAGGCTACTCAACATGGGAATTGAACCGTTCCTTTTAACCGCCTCTTTAAACCTTGTTGGAGCCCAGAGGCTTTGTAGAAAGATATGTCAGAACTGTAAAGAAGAGGAAAAGGTCTCACCAAAGGTCCTTGTTGAATTGGGAATGACGCCTGACGAGGTTGAGGGGTTGAAAATATATAGAGGCAGGGGATGCGAAAAGTGTAATGGGGGATATAAGGGAAGAATTGCAGTATATGAGATAATGCCACTTTATGAAGAATTGAAAGAATTGATTCTGAACAATGCCTCTGCTGGCGAGCTTAAGAAAGCAGGTATAGCACTTGGTATGAAAACGCTCAGACGCTCCGCCCTCAACAAACTTAAGGAAGGGTTAGTTGACATAAAAGAGGTTATAAGGGTAACAGCAGCAGATTAATTGAGGAGAAAAAGATGACGAATATGCACCAACTTCTGAGGTTAATGAAGGAAAAGGGGGCATCTGACCTTCACATAACAACAGGAACTCCACCAAGGCTCAGAATAGATGGAAAACTTGTGCCGGTTCAGGGAATTCCTCCTCTTACCCCTACGGACACAAAACAACTCTGCTATAGTCTCCTCACAGAAGCCCAGAAACAGAAATTTGAGGAGGAAAACGAACTTGACTTCTCTTTTGGAATAAAAGGGCTTTCAAGGTTCAGGGCGAATCTATTTGTCCAGAGGGGAGCAGTTGGTGGAGCATTCAGGGCTATTCCCTTTGAAATAAAATCGCCTGAGGAATTGGGTCTCCCACCAATTTTGAGGGAACTCACAAGAAAACCGAGAGGACTTGTGCTGGTGACAGGTCCCACTGGCTCAGGGAAATCAACAACCCTCGCATCACTCATAGACATTATAAACGCTGAGAAAGAACTTCACATAATAACAATTGAGGACCCGATAGAATACCTCCATCCCCATAAAAATTGTATAGTCAATCAGAGAGAGGTTGGAGCGGATACAAAAAGTTTCAAAAACGCGCTCAAGTACATCTTGAGGCAGGACCCGGATGTAATTCTGATAGGAGAGATGAGAGACCTTGAAACAATTGAAGCAGCACTAACGATAGCAGAAACCGGACACCTTGTGTTTGCAACCCTTCATACAAATAATGCTGTTCAAACAATAAACAGAATAATAGATGTCTTTCCACCATATCAACAGTCGCAGGTTAGAGCCCAACTCTCTTTCATACTTGAAGGAATAATATGTCAAAACCTTTTGCCAAAAGCGAATATGCCAGGAAGGATTCTTGCTGTTGAAATTCTTCTACCAAATGCTGCAATAAGAAACCTCATAAGGGAGGAAAAGATCCACCAGATATACTCCCTCATGCAGATAGGTCAGGCAATGCACGGAATGCAGACAATGAACCAATCCCTTTACCAACTTGCAATGAAAAAACTCATAACAATGGAGGAGGCGCTCGGAAGAAGCCCTGAACCTGATGAATTGAGGCAGATGTTTGCAGGCGGTGGGAAAGTTGTAAAGAAACCAGCTGTGCCAAACAATACATAATAAGGGGGTAAAAGATGCCAACATATGTCTGGGAAGGAAAAACGAAGGAAGGGCTAACAAGGAGGGGGACAATTGATGCCTTAAATCAGGCAAGCGTAGAGGCTGTATTAAAAGCTCAAGGCATTACCATCACGAGCCTGAAGGAGAAGAAAGAGGGAGGTTTCAGTATATCAGAAATTATAAAGAGGTTCACGCAGAAAGTAAAAGCAAAGGAATTGATGGTTTTTACAAGGCAATTCGCTGTTATGATAGGGGCAGGACTTCCAATCAACCAGTGTCTTGAAATACTCGGAACCCAGCAGAAAAATCAGACATTTAAGAAAATCATCCTTGATGTAAAAACAACGGTTGAGGCAGGTTCAACTTTTGCTGATGCCTTAAGAAAATATCAAAATGTTTTTGACGACCTGTATATAAACCTCATAGCAGCCGCTGAAATGGGAGGTGTTATGGAGCAGGTCCTCTTAAGGCTTGCTACCTATATAGAAAAGGCAGAGAAATTGAAGGGACAGGTTAAAAGCGCTATGACCTATCCAATTATCGTCCTTGTTGTTGCGGTGGGAGTTGTGGCGGTCATTCTTACATTCGTTATTCCAACCTTTGAAAAGATGTTCGCAGGATTCGGTGGAAACCTCCCTACCCCTACAAGAATTGTCATAAATATGAGCAAATTCCTGAGAGCGAATCTTCACATTATTATCATAGTAGGAATTGGAGTATTTTATGGAATAAGAAGGATTTACAGAACGCCCTGGGGAAAAAGGGCTATAGATTCGTTCCTTCTTAAAATTCCAATGTTTCAATCCCTCATAATAAAAATTGCTGTAGCAAGGTTTTCAAGAACACTTTCAACCATGCTTTCAAGCGGAGTGCCAATCCTTGAAGCGATTGACATATCAGCAAGAGGAATTGGTAATACCATTGTGAAAGAAGCAATAATGAAGGTGAAAGCGGGGGTAGCCGAAGGAAAACATATAGTAGAGCCTTTAAAAGAATCAAATCTGTTTCCTAGCATGGTAATTCAAATGATATCCGTTGGTGAAAATACAGGTGCCCTTGACCAGATGCTTTCTAAAATTGCAGATTTTTATGATGAGGAGGTTGATGCGGCAGTTGCAGCATTAGCAAGCATGATTGAACCCCTTATGGTTGTATTTCTTGGAGGTGTTGTGGGAGGACTCCTTGTTTCTATGTACCTCCCCATCTTCAAACTTGCCACACTGATAAAATAACCGCCTCTTAAACATAGGTAAGAGGAAAGTTTTTCCAAAAAGATGGTGCGGGGATAAAGAAATTTTGAGAATGAGAGATTTTTATAAAAGGTTCGTTTAAGGTTTTTCTTTTTAAAAAATTCTTTTTTGTTTATTTTTTTATATTATTTAAAACCAAGAAAACACTCCTCCTTACCCAAAAACATCTTTGGAAAAATTTGCCAATTACAAAACAGAAAAATTAAAAAGGGAAGTTTTGCAAAAAACTTGACACGATGTCTAAAATGAGATAAAATTTCTATGTGCCAAGGAAAAAGGCAGAAAAGAGCATAATTGATGCAGCGATAAAGGTTTTTGCCAAAAAAGGATTCAGCGGTACAACAGTAAAGGACATTATAAAGGAAGCAAGGATATCAAGAGGAACTTTTTATCTTTATTACAAAAACAAGACCGAGATTTTTAATGAACTCCTTGAGAATTTTATGAAAGAAGTGATACAGGATTTTGCTGACATTCACTATGACACGCTGAGAACCTATAAAGACTTCTGCGACCATATAAAAAGGGTATCAGATGTATTCAAGGAGATTGTGACGAGAAATAAAGACCTCACAAAAATCCTTTACAGGGAAGGAATAGCAGGAACCGCTTTCAGCAAAAAAGTAGATTTCTACATCCAGCATCTCCTTGACATATCGGAAAGGTTTCTCAATTTCTGTATGGAGAAAAAAATCATAAGAAAAGTTCAGCCAAAGGTTGTATCCCATATAGCATCAGGAATCATTAAGGAACTCCTCTTTCAGTTCGTTGAAGAAAAACTTCCTGTATCTCCTGATGAAATAATTGAGGAAGGCGTTGAGTTTTATACCAGGGCTTTAAATAAAGAATGAAGAGAAGAGAATTTATAATCTCTGGCTTAACCATTTCAATTTCAATAACTGGGTTCTACGGATGTTCAAAAAGGGAAGAGGGTATTCAGGGAGAACCGCTCACATCCTTAGGTGAAACCCTCTTTCAGAAGGAATTTGTCTCATCAAGGGAATTCAACAAAGAAGAATTTAAGAAAGAGATGAAAATTTATTTCAACAAACTTCCAAAAGATGCAAAATTGGGGCTCAAATGGATGATGAGGTTTCTTGAATTTTCTCCAGTAATTTTTCTCTATTCTTTCAAAAGGTTTTCCTCCTTACCGCTTAAAAAGAGGGAGGAATTTATAAGAAAAATGGCAAAAAGCAGATTCAAAATGGTGAGGCTTTTGCTTTTCTCTCTCAAAACCCTTCCAACGCTTTATTACTTTTCCGATGAAAACCTGAAAAAAGAACTGGGAATAAACTATAAGGCATGATTCTAAAAATTGAAGAGATTAAGAATGGGTTCAACGAAAAATGTGATGTCTGTATAGTGGGGTCTGGCATAGGAGGGGGAATAATAGGTTCAAAACTGGCAAAGGCTGGATTAAAGGTAATTCTTCTTGAAGCAGGTCCTTTTGTTCCACAGGAGAACTACACGAGACATGCCTTCAAAACAATGAGGGACCTCTATATGAATTCTGGTTTCATGATAACTATTGGATTGCCTCCTGTAGCCTTAACAGCGGGGAGTCTTGTGGGCGGAACAATGGAAATATACTCAGGAACATGCTTGAGACCGAATCCTCAAGTGATTGATGGATGGCAGAAAAATTTTGACTTCGGATATTCCTACAATGACCTTGAAAAATTCTTTGAAGAGGCAGAAAGGACACTTTTCGTTTCACCCGCTGACCCATCGGTTGCAGGGAAAGGAAACCTTCTTATAAAAAATGGAGCAGAAAAGCTGGGCTGGAAAGGAAGATTCATCCCGAGAAGTGCTGATGGCTGTATCGGATGTGGAAATTGCAATCTCGGTTGCTTTGTTGGAGCCAAAAAGACTGTTTTCAATACATTTATGGAAAACGGAAAAATTGAAAATCTTTACATATATCCTATGAGCAAGGCAATAAAGATAGAGTCCGAAAAGGGAATTGTGAGGAAAATTTCGGGATGGGTGATTGATAATGAGGGAAGGAAAGCTGGAAAATTCAGTATTTCTGCAGACAGGTTTGTCCTTTCTGCTGGAAGCCTTATGACCCCTGTTCTCCTCCTTCACAACAACCTCTGCAATTCAAACGGAAGGGTTGGAGAAAATCTCCACATCCATCCAGCTGTGGGAAATATGGGATACTTTCCAGAAGAAACCGAGATGTGGAACTCCATAATACAGGGGTATATGGTTGAAGAGTTTGAAGATGAAGGAATAAGAATAGAAGGAGGTTTTCCACCAATTGAACTTTTTATGATGGCCACTCCATTTTACCTTGAAGAGATAAAAAATGCGATTGATCTATACAAACACGCAGTAGTATTTGGAGGCATGATTAAAGAAGAATCTTCAGGAAGGGTAAGGGCTTCATCCGATATAACCCCAAGGATTTTTTACACCTTTAAAGACTCTGATATAAAAAGGATGAAAAAGGCTCTTTTAGCGATAGCAGAACTCTTTTTATCAGCAGGAGCGGAAAAGGTTTTTCTCGGGACAGTATCTTTTACAGAAGTTAAAAGCAAAAAAGAGGCAGAAGAGGTTCTTGAAAGAACTTCTAAAGAGGACATCCTTGTTTCAGCCTATCATCCGATGGGAACATGTGCAATTGGAGGGGATGAACGGAAATGTGTGGTGGACAATAATTTCATGGCAAGAGGAATGGAAAATCTTTATATATGCGATGGAAGCATCATTCCATCACCTCTCGGGGTTAATCCTACCCTGACCATCGCAGCGCTTTCCTTTCTGGCAGCTGAAAAATTGAAAAAATAGTGAAAAAAGAAAAATTTTTTGTTATAATATAAAAAATGCTTTCTATAAGCAAAAAGATGGAATATGCGCTGTGCGCCCTCTACTACATGATGAAAAAAGGGGAAAAATCTCCGAGTTCAGTAAGGGAAATCTCACAGGAAATGGAGATTCCTGAAAAGTTCCTCTTCCACATCCTCAAATCTCTTGAAAAAGCGAGGATAGTACTATCAAAAAAAGGACCGAAAGGTGGCTACATCATCACAAAATCTTCTGATGAAATCACCTTCAAGAAAGTGGTGGAGGCGGTTGAAGGGAATATTGACCTCGTTGACTGCACAAAGGGTGAGAACATGTGCCCCAGGCAGGAAAAATGCCCCTTTTCTCCTGCCTGGAACTCAATAAAAACAAAAGTGGAAGAGGTGTTTGAAGAAATGACCCTTGAAAGGGTCTTCTCAAAAAGGAAAATGAAATAGAACCCGATTGAATGGGCATAAGGGCGCTAAACAAAGAAATAGCGAAGATATTCAACGAGATTGCAGATTTTCTGGAAATAAAGGGAGAACTATCATTCAAGATAAATGCCTACAGAAGAGCTGCTCAGAACATAGAAAACCTTTCAAAAGACATCACTGAACTTTTTAAAGAAAACAAACTCCACACCATCCCCGGTGTGGGAAAGGAACTGGCTGAAAAAATAAAGCAGTTCATTGAAACAGGAAAGGTGAAAAAACATGAGGAATTGAAAGCTGAAATTCCCTCAGGGCTCCTTGAAATAATGAAGGTTCCTGGCGTTGGTCCAAAGAAGGCGAAACTGTTTTATGAAAGTTTAAAAATTGATTCCATAGAGAAACTTGAATCCTCAGCGCGTGCCCACAAACTTTCAACCCTTCCGGGAATTCAGAAAAAAACAGAAGAAAACATATTGAAGGGAATAGAATTTTTGAAAAAATCCTCAGGAAGAATACCCTTAGGAAAGGCTCTTCCACTCTCTCAAAGGATAATTGAGTATCTGCTCCAGAAAGGGGTTGTTGAAAAGGCTGAAGCATGCGGAAGCATAAGGAGGAAGAAAGAAACCATCGGAGACATTGATATTCTTGGAATATCCTCAAAACCTGAAAAGGCAATGGAAGCCTTTACAAAGATGGAAATTGTAAAAGAAGTTCTCGCAAAGGGAACCACAAAATCAAGCGTTATTGTTGAGGATGGAATTCAGGTGGACCTGAGAATTGTGGAAAAGGATTCCTTCGGTGCCGCACTTCAGTATTTTACCGGCTCAAAGGAGCACAATATAAAACTGAGGGAACTCGCCATAAAAAAGGGATTAAAGATAAACGAATATGGAGTATTTGATGCAAAAACGGAAAAGAAAATAGCCGGAAAGGATGAGGAGGAGGTGTATAAGGCAATAGGACTCCCCTGGATTCCTCCTGAAATAAGGGAGGGAGGAGAGGAGATAGAGCTTGCCCTGGAAGGCACTCTCCCTGAGTTAATTGAGTATGAAGACATAAAGGGTGACCTTCACATTCATTCAAAATGGAGCGATGGAACCGCTTCCATTGAAGAAATTGCAACTCACGCAAAAGAGATAGGACTCAAATACATCCTCATCGCAGACCACTCAAAGGGACTGGGAGTTGCCGGAGGACTTGATGAAAAAGAAATAGCGGAGCAAATAAAAGAGATAGATTCATTAAATAAAAAAATAAAGGGCATCAGAATTTTAAAGGGGATTGAAGCAAACATCCAGAACGACGGGAGTCTTGATGTCAGCGATGAGATTCTAAAATCCCTTGATATAGTAATTGCATCAATTCATCATGGTTTCAAGAACCCGCCCGATATGCTAACAAAAAGGATGCTCAAGGGTATTGAACATCCCTATGTTGAAATAATAGCCCATCCAACAGGAAGGATAATCGGAGAAAGGGAAGCATACGAAATAGATATGGATGAGATAATGGATGCAGCAAGGAAAAAAGGCGTTGCTCTTGAAATAAATGCTTATCCCTTAAGGCTTGATCTCAATGACCTCCTCGCAAAAAGGGCTCAGGAAAAGGGAGTCATCCTTGCCATAGGAACCGATGCCCACCAACTTGACCAGATTTCCTACCTTTCCTACGGGGTTTATGTTGCAAGAAGAGCATGGTTAAAAAAGGAAAATCTTCTCAATTGTATGGAATTGGAAGCGCTTATTAGGTATCTTAAGAAAAAAAGAGGTGAATGAATGAAAGAACCCGTAAAAGTAGGTGAAAGGATAAAGGAAATAAGGGAGGAAGAAGGGGTTTCCATTGAAGAACTTTCAAGAATGACCGGAATGAGCATATCTGTCCTTTCACAGATAGAAAATCACATGCTTTCTCCATCCCTTGGAGCACTTATAAAAATATCAAAAGCTCTGAATGTCCCGCTGGGAAAATTTCTCGGTGAAGAAGAAGAAAAGGCTTTTACGATTGTCCGAAAGGACGAAAGAAGAAAAGCCACAAGATTTGGCACAAAGGATGGAGTTGGATATGGATATTCATACGAATCACTCGGACATGGAATGGAAAAAAGGCACATGGAACCATTCCTTGTTTCCCTTGAAGTCGTTCCTGAAGCACTCCTTCAGCCATCTGTCCACGAAGGAGAAGAATTCATATTTGTCCTTGAAGGAGAGGTAGAGGTTCAACTGGCAGGGCACACAGATACCCTTTATCCGGGAGATTCCATATACTACCACTCAACCATCCCACACCTTGTACGGGCAAAGGGAAATAAGGAAGCAAAAATTCTTGCTGTAATATACATTGGTTGATTTCCTCCAGAAGATAATCGAGGACAAGAAGAGAGAAATTGAAAGAAAAAAGGAAAAAATTCCTCTTCCTGAAATAATAAAATCGTTAGAAAAAGTCCCTCCACCTTTGGATTTTACAAGCATCTTCAAAAAGGGGAAAAAGGCAATAATTGCAGAAATAAAAAGGGCATCCCCTTCAAAAGGGATTATAAAGAAAAAACTTTCCCTTGAAAAACAAGCCCGCGAATATGAAAATGGAGGAGCAGACGGAATATCTGTTCTTACCGATGAAAATTACTTCCTTGGAAGCCTTGAGGATTTAAGGGCTATTAAAAAATTGGTAGGAATTCCTGTTTTAAGAAAGGATTTCATCATTGATGAGTATCAGGTTTATGAATCAAGAGCGAATGGAGCAGATTCCTTTCTTCTCATAGTAAGAACTCTTTCCCCAAAAAATCTTGAAAATCTCATAAAACTCGGACGAACACTAAAAATGGAACCGGTTGTAGAAGTATTTTCAGAGGAAGAGGTTAAGGTGGCAGTTTCATCAGGAACTAAAACAATAGGAATAAACAACAGAGACCTATCAAGTTTTTCTGTGGACATAAGAAGGACCATTCGCATCGCTCCACTCGTGCCTTCTAATATCTACATAATTTCTGAAAGCGGGCTCAATCAGAAAAACATAAACCTACTTTCCGATTATGTTCACGGATTTCTGATCGGTGAATTCCTCATGAAATCAAAATCGCCTTCAAAATCCCTAAAAAAATTGATAAATGCTATGTTAAAAAATAAAATAAGCACATGCTGAAAATTTCGCCAGTATTAGAAGATGACCTTAATAAAGTAGAAAACCTCCTCCTTGATATGGTCTCAGATGGTGGAGAAAGAATAAAGGAGGTCGCCAAATATACCTTTCAAAGCGGCGGAAAACGATTGAGGCCATTACTTGTTATTCTCACATCCAAATTGTTTGGCTATAAAGGAGAAGACCACATAAAACTTGCCTCTGCTGTTGAATTTGTCCACACCGCAACACTCCTTCACGACGATGTGGTAGATGGTTCCACCCTGAGAAGAGGAAAACCTTCTGTGAACTCTATATGGGGAAATGAAGTTAGCATACTTACAGGAGACTTTCTCTTTGCGAGAGCATCAAAAATTGTTCACAATATAGGAAATCAGCAGATAATAAAAATTTTGCTCACGGTTGTTGAAAAGATGGTGGAGGGAGAATTCCTTCAGATGAAGGTAAAGGGAAATGTGGAGGAAAGCGGAAAATTTTATTTTGAAATAATAAGGAACAAAACTTCCCGCTTCATCTCAGCTTGCTGTGAAATGGGAGGTGTTCTTGCAAAGGCAAAAAAGAAGGACATTGAAAAATTAAGGATTTTCGGGCTGGAAATAGGAGATGCCTTTCAGATAGTTGACGATGTAATAGATTTTTGTGGAACTGCCTCAGTGATGGGAAAAAAGCCCGGAAAGGACATAGAGGAAGGAAAGGTAACCCTTCCACTCTTTCTCGCCTTCCAAAATGTTGATAAAAAATTACAGAACAAGATTAAAAGAATTATGGAGAAAATTTCTCCGAGGAATGAAAAAGAAATAAAGTGGTTGATAAACCTGACAAAAGAAAATGGAGGAATTAACCTTGCCCTTCAGGTGGCAAAAGAAAAGATAAATAATGCAAAAAAACTCCTTGACTTTTTCCCCAACAATATCTACAGGATGGAATTAAAAAGCCTTTCAGATTACATCCTTAACAGGAAGGTGTGATGGATAAAGAACCAACAAGAATCCTAACCGTTGATATAGGAGAGGAGTTAAAAACTTCCTACCTTGATTATGCCATGAGCGTGATTGTCGGAAGGGCTCTGCCGGATGTGAGGGATGGACTCAAACCTGTCCACAGAAGAATTCTTTATGCTATGTACGAAATTGGAAACACCCACAACAAACCCTATAAAAAATCTGCGAGGGTGGTTGGAGATGTGATAGGAAAGTATCATCCCCACGGTGATGCACCTGTTTATGATGCTCTTGTAAGAATGGCACAGGATTTCTCAATGAGATATCCACTCGTTGACGGACATGGAAATTTTGGTTCTATTGATGGCGATGCACCAGCTGCAATGAGGTATACAGAAGTAAGAATGACGCGAATTGCAGAAGAAATGCTTGAGGACATAGAAAAGGAAACAGTCGAATTCGTCCCCAATTATGATGGTTCTCTTGTAGAACCCTCTCTCCTTCCATCAAGAATTCCACAGCTCCTCCTCAATGGTGCATCCGGAATTGCTGTTGGTATGGCAACAAATATTCCACCACATAATCTTAAAGAAATAGTTGATGCTCTTGTGTTCTTAATAGATAATCCAAAAGGCAAAGATTCAGAAATTTTCAACATAATAAAAGGTCCTGACCTTCCAACAGGCGGTTTTATTGTAGGAAGAAAGAACATAATTGAAGCATATAAAACTGGAAGGGGAAGCATTTTAATAAGGGGAAGGGCAAGTGTGGAAAAACTGAAAGGAGAAAGGGAGGCGATTGTTATTACTGAGATTCCCTATCAGGTCAACAAGGCGAAGATGCTTGAAAGGATTGCTGAACTTGTAAAAGAGGAAAAACTCACAGGGATTTCAGATATAAGGGATGAATCGGACAGGGATGGATTGAGAGTGGCCATTGAATTGAAAAAGGGAACAGACCCGAAAATCATTTTGAATCAGCTCTTCAAACATACCCAGCTACAGATAAACTACGGAATAATCCTTCTGGCGCTCATAAACAACCAACCAAAGGTTATGCCTCTAAGGGAGATGCTTCAACATTTCATAGACTTCAGGAAGGAAATTGTCTTCAAGAGAACAAAATTTGATCTGAAAAAAGCGGAAGAAAAGGCTCACATACTTGAGGGTTTGAAAATCGCAGTTGAAGCAATTGATGAAATCATATCCCTCATAAGGGCATCAAAATCTCCTCAGGAGGCAAAAGAAAAACTGATTACGAAATTTAAATTATCCGAGATTCAGGCACAGGCAATTCTTGATATGAAACTCCAGAGGCTGACAAAGCTGGAAAGGGAAAAGATAATAGAGGAATACAAACAAACCATTGAGCTTATAAAAGAACTTAAGAAAATCCTCGGAGATGAAAGGGAAATCCTGAAAATCATCAAAAAAGAGCTTTTAGAAATAAAGGAAAAATATGGGGACGAGAGAAGAACGGAAATCATTGAAGAAGCGGAAGACTTTTCAGTGGAAGACCTGATTCAAGAAGAGGATATGGTAGTGACTATATCCCACCAGGGCTACATAAAGAGAAATCCTCTTTCCCTTTACAGGGCACAGGGAAGAGGGGGAAAGGGAATGATTGGAATGAGCGTAAAAACAGAAGATTTCGCAGAGGATGTATTCATTGCTTCAACCCACGATTACATTCTCTTCTTCACCAACAAAGGTAAAGCATACTGGTTAAAGGTTCATGAAATCCCGCAGGCTGGAAGGGCAACAAAGGGGAAACCCATTGTCAATCTCATCTCCATAGAAGAAGGAGAAAAGGTCACTGCCTATTTACCGGTCAGAAACTTTGAGGAAAAGAAGAACATCTTTATGGTAACCAAAAAAGGTGTTGTGAAGAAAGTGGAACTCAAAGCGTTCAGCAATCCAAGAAAAACTGGAATAATAGCAATTACTTTTGAAGAAGGAGATAAGCTTGAGGGAGTCTCAATTACAGATGAAAATTCAAAAATTGTCCTCTTCACAGCAAAGGGAATGACCATTGCTTTCAAAGAAGAAGCTGTGAGGACGATGGGAAGAACTGCAAAGGGAATAAGAGGTATAAAACTAAAAGAAGGAGATTATGTGGTAGGTTTAACAAAAATTGTGCCTGGCACAGAAATCCTTGCTGTGAGTGAAAAGGGATTCGGGAAAAGAACAAGGTCTTCTGATTTCAGAATTCAGTCAAGGGGTGGAAAAGGAATAAAGGGAATGAAGATAACAGAAAAAACAGGAAATGTTGTAAAGGTCCTTTCTGTTAAGGAGGATGACGAAATTATAATTATGACCACATCCGGAAGGGTTTTGAGGACAAAGGTAAAAGAAATTCCTCTTCAGAGAAGAAGCACTCAGGGAGTAAGAGTTATGAAGGTTTCTCAAGAAGAAAAGGTGAGTGGATTGGCAAAGGTTGAAGAGGAATGATGTTTCCGGAGTTGAAAATAAATTTTTTTATTTTAATAATTTCAAAAAAGAAGGAGGTGTAAAATGAAAAAATATGTTAAAAAGGTAGGGATTATAGGCGCTTCAATCCTTCTTATCACATCCTGTGCAAAAAAGAAGGAAGGTGAAAAGGCTGAAAAAAAGGAAACGGTAATAGCAGTTGTGGGAGATCACAAAATCACTGATGCTATGCTTGAAAAAAGGCTTACAGAGTATGCTCCTCAGTTGAGAGTGAGATATGCCTCGCCTCAAGGGAAGAGGGAATTTCTTGAAAAACTTGTGGAGGAGAAGGTCCTCCTTTATGCAGGAAAAATTAAGGGTTATGATAAGGACCCAGAGATTCAGGATAGAGTTGAGCAGTATCTATCAAATATATACAGGGGAAAAATTTTTATGGAAATCTCAAAGGAAATTCCTTCCAAAATAGACGAGCAGAAGCTGAGAGAATATTACAATTCTCACATAAACGAGTTTTTAACACCTCCAATGGTTAGATTAAGAAGGCTTGTAACAGATTCTGAAGAAAAGGCGAAGAGAGCACTTCAGGAACTAAAAAGAGGGGTGCCTTTTGAAAAAGTTCTTATGAAATACTGCACAGACAAATCCCTGATAGAAAGGAAGGGAGATACCAATTATCTCAGAAATGGAGGAATATATCCTCCTGAACTCAATGAACCTGCATTTTCCCTTCAAAAACCAGGGGACATAAGCGATGTAATCAGAACCTTAATGGGATGGGAAATAATTCAGCTTATTGACAAAAAGGAGCCCGAGCCCGAGGAATTTCTCGCTGCAATGCCGAAAATTCGTCAGAAAATAATAATGGAAATGAGAAATGAACTTGTTGAAAGAACCCTTGATGAGATAAGAACAAAGGTTGGGGTTGAGATATACTGGGACAGATTTGAGAAAATTTTTGGAGCCCCACCCCCTCAAGAATAAAAAGGGGTAAGATAAAAATTTTGCTTGAAATGTGTTTTTATCTGTATTAAATAACATCCCCCGGAAGAAGGGGGCAAAAAAATTGTGGAAAAAATGTGTAAAATGAATTTAAAAAAGACTGTGTTTTTTAAGATAAGCCTCATAAAAATTGACAATTTTTTTAATTTTCCACAGCTGTGGAAAAAAGGGGTGAAAAATGGAGAATTTTGAGGAGATACTTCAAAGGGTTATGGAAAAAATAAAAGAAGAAGTGGGGAAGGAGGCATTTTCTATGTGGTTTGAGAAGGTCTCAATAAAAGAAGATGGAGAAAATTCCATTGCACTCTATGTACCAAATAAGTTCTTTGGCGAATGGTTCTCCAAAAATTACCTTCCCCTTTTACTTAAAGCTTTGAGGGACGAAACCTTCACCACTCCTTCCGTAAAGGTTCTTGTGGAGGAAACCCTTGAAGAAACGGATGAGCCAGAAGAAGTTCCAATAAAAAAGAAACAGGGACTTTGCCTTAATCTCCTCCCAAAATACACTTTTGAAAACTTCGTGGTAGGAAAAAGCAATGAATTTGCATATTCAGCAAGCTTTGCAGTTGCGAGTGAGCCAGGAAAGGTTTACAATCCCTTATACATGTACGGTGGGGTTGGACTCGGAAAGACTCATCTTTTAAATGCGATAGGGCACAGAACAAGAAAAGCTAATTCCACTCTCAACATCATTTATATGTCTGCGGAATCCTTCATGAACGAATTTCTCAAAGCCATAAGGATGAACACTATGGAGCAATTCAGAAAAAGGTTCAGGCAAACATTTGATGTCCTTTTAATAGACGATGTTCAGTTCCTTTCAGGAAATAAGGAAAGCACTCAGGAAGAATTCTTCCACACCTTCAACGCCCTTTTCAATCTTAACAAGCAGATAGTTCTTACAAGCGACCGCCCACCAAAGGATATTGAACAACTTCAGGAAAGGTTGAGATCCAGATTTGAAATGGGACTTGTTGTTGAAATAAACCCTCCCGAACTTGAAACAAAGGTTGCCATTCTTAAGAAAAAGGCAGAACTTTATTCCATTTCCTTACCCAATGAGATAGCCTTTTACATTGCAGAAAGAATTCATTCAAATGTTAGAGAGCTTGAGGGTGCTCTTTTAAGAATAAAAGCAATATCTTCCCTCAAAAACAGCCCTATCACACTTGACCTCGTTAAAGAAGCCCTGCACGGATTTATTGAAGAAAGAGGAGCAAAGGTGAGCCCTGAAAGGGTTTTAAAAGAAGTATCTGAAGCCTTCAAGGTAAAACTCTCTGATTTAAGGTCAAGAAGAAGGTTCAAGCAAATTGCACTTCCGAGACAGGTGGCAATGTTTATAATGAGAACATACCTCGGTATGTCTTTTCCCGAAATAGGTTTGTTCTTTGGTGGAAAAGACCACACCACAGTTATTCACTCGGTTAGAAAAATAGAAAAAGATATAACAAAAGACATCTATCTACAGGAAATTGTGGAAAACTTGAAGAAAAAGCTGTTAATAGAGATGTAGATAAAAAAATGGTGGTATTTTTCACATTTTTTCCACTGATTTTTCAACCGGCAAAGTTCCCATTATATCGCTTGAAAAAGGTTTACCACTTTAATAAAATTACTACTAATATTAACATTTTAAAATGGAATGTATAATAAAGAAAGAAGAATTATTAAAAGCAGTAAGCCTTGTCCAATCTGTAGTTGAGAAGAAAACTACGCTTCCGATCCTTTCATTTGCTTTACTTTCAGTTGGGGATGAGGTTCTTGAAATAAAAGCAACAAATCTTGATGTAGGAATAAATACAAAAGTTTCCTGTAAAACAATTACAAAAGGAGAAGTAGCAGTTCTTGGAAAGAAGTTATATGAGTTCTCAAGGGAAATTCTGGATAACGATATACATTTTAAGGTAATAGATGGGTCAAGGGTAGAGATAAGGGGTGGAAGGTCAAGATTTAAGATACTTTCTGCTGACCCGAGGGATTTTCCTGAATTTCCATCGGAAGAGGGTGAATTTCTTTTTGAAATTTCTTCTGAAGGATTGTTAAAACTTATTGATAAAACATTTTTTGCTGCATCTACTGAAGAAAGCAGATACTTTTTGAATGGAATTTTTGTTGAGAAGGGGTTTAGTAATAAGGACATAAGGTTTGTTGCAACTGATGGACACAGGCTTGCTTTTTATGATTATCCTGCAGAGGAGATTAACAAAGAGAAGATGGAAAAGGGAATAATTATTTCAAAAAAAGGAATTATTGAGATTAAAAATCTTGTTTCAGCAAGAGAAGAAAACCTGATTTTTATGATAAGCGGTAACAACATAATTGCAAAAAACAGAAATGATACAATTTATATAAGGATGGTAGAAGGAGAATTTCCAAAATATCACGATGTTATTCCAAAGGAGTTTACAAGGACTGTTTACATTGACAGAAATGAGTTTCTTTCATCTATAAAGAGAATTTCACTTGTTGGTTCATCTGGAACAACGAAAGGGGTTCCTTTAAAAATGTTCATATCTTCCGATAGAATACTTTTAAGTTCAGAAAATCCGGAAGTTGGAGAGGTGGATGAAGAGATAGACGCGAGGCTTGAGGGACAGGAGATAGAAATTGGATTTAATGGAAAATATCTTGCAGATGCTCTTTCAGCATTTGATTCTGACGATGTTATTATGAGTATTACAAGCGATTCTGGTCCAGCAGTTATGAAATCCATAACCGGAGACGATATGACCTGCGTAATAATGCCGATGAAACTTTAAAAAAATTTTTTTGACTTATATGTTAACAAAAAAAAATTTTTTGTTAACAATAGAGGAAGAAATTGAAAAAATAAAGAAAGATAGTCTATATAGAGAAATAATTGAATGTGCTGAAGAATACATAAATTTTTCATCAAACGATTATCTCGGTTTATCCCTTCATCCAGAAATTATTTCCTCTTTTATTGAAGGAGTAAAAAGATATGGAGTTAGTTCTTGTTCATCAAGGCTTGTCTCGGGCGGAAGGGATGTTCACAGGGAAACTGAAGAGAAGATAGCGCTCTGGAAGGGAAAGGAAATGGCAATTCTTTTTCAATCTGGATATCATGCAAACACAGGCGTCATTCCTGCACTTTTTCCTGAAGAGGTTTTCAGTGACAGTTTGAATCATGCATCAATTATTGACGGATGCAGGCTCTCAAAGGGAATTTTAAATGTATATGAACATTGCGATATGAACATTTTAGAAGACCTTTTGAAGAGATCAACTAAAAAGAGAAAACTCATAATCACCGAGACAGTTTTCAGCATGGATGGAGACATTGCTCCTTTGAAAGATATAGTTTTTTTGAAGGAGAGATACGGAGCGCTGCTTATGGTTGATGAAGCTCATGCCACAGGAGTTTTCGGTAAAAATGGAGCGGGAATCTGTGAAGAACTCGGGATATCAGAAGCAATAGATATCTCCATGGGAACATTTTCAAAGGGCGCTGGTTGCTTCGGGGCATACATAGCAGGGAGTAAAATTATATGTGAGCTTATAATAAACAGAGCGAGAAGTTTCATTTTCAGCACCGCAATTCCGCCAGCAATAGTATGTGCAATTTCAAAGTCCATAGAAATTATGAGAAGGGAGAGATGGAGGGCTCAAAGGGTTTTGAATTATGGCGAGAGGATAAGAAACAAAATGAAGGAATTGGTGGTGAATACAGGAAGGAGTATTACGCAGATAGTTCCACTCATAATAGGTGATGAGAGAAAGACCATGGAGATAGCCTCCATTCTTATGAAAAGGAGGTTCTTCGTAAGAGGAATAAGGTATCCGTCTGTTCCTAAGGAAATGGCAAGGATAAGGATTTCTCCTTCAGCCTCCCAGCAGGATAAAGATATAGACCTTTTTCTATCAGTTTTTGAGGAGGTATGGAATGAATCTGGAAGAAAGGGATAAAAAATTTATATGGCATCCGTTTACACAGTTTCTTGAGTGGGAAAGGGATGAGATGATAATAATTGAAAGGGGGAAAGGAATTTATCTTTACGATATTCACGGAAAAAGATACATAGATGGGGTTTCTTCCTTATGGGTTAACCTTCACGGACACAGAAATCCATATCTTGACAGGGCGATTCTCCGTCAGTTGAAAAAAATATCTCATTCAACATTTCTCGGTTTGAGCCACAGACCAGCCATAGAACTTGCAGAGATACTGCTCAAAATTTCTCCCGGATTGAACAGAGTTTTTTATTCAGATAACGGCTCCACCGCGGTTGAAGTGGCTTTAAAGGTTGCATTTCAGTTCTTCAGAAATCAGGGGTTTAAAAAAAGGGATATGTTTTTGTGTCTTAAAAACGGCTATCACGGAGATACAATTGGTGCGGTGAGTGTAGGTGGAATTGAGTTATTTCACGGGATTTATAAGAAACTTTGTTTCAAAACTATAAAGGCTCCATCTCCCTATTGCTACAGGTGTGAACTCGGGCTCATTTATCCCGTATGTGGACTTGCCTGCGCTGAGGAGCTTGAAACTATTGTAAAAAAAAATAAAGACAGGCTTTGTGGAGTAATTATTGAGCCGAAGGTTCAAGCAGCCGGAGGGATGATAGTTATGCCAGAGGGATATTTAAAAGCGGTTGAGAATGCAGTTAAGGAGAACGAGGTTCTGCTGATAGTGGATGAGGTGGCAACAGGATTTGGAAGGACGGGAAGGATTTTTGCCTGTGAACACGAGGAGGTAAAGCCCGACATAATGGCTCTTTCAAAGAGTATAAGCGGTGGATACCTTCCAATTGCAACAACCCTTTTTAAGGAGGAGATATTTGAGAAGTTCAAGGGAAAACACAGCGAGAAGAAGACATTTTACCACGGTCACACATACACAGCGAATCCACTTGCCTGTGCTGTGTCAATTGAAAACATAAAACTTCTTTTAAAAAGGTTCAATTCTTACAGGAAAAAGATAAAGTTTATTGAAAGAGAGATGGAGAGGTTTAAAGAACTTCCCATTGTCGGAGATGTTAGGGGATGCGGTTTCATGTGGGGAATTGAACTTGTGAAGAACAAAAACAAAAAAACCAGATTCCACATGGATGAAAGGGTTGGACACAGGGTTTGTATGGAGATGAGAAAAAGAGGGGTGATTTTAAGGCCACTCGGAGATGTCCTTGTTATTCTTCCTCCACTATCCATAAAAATTCGGGAATTTCAAAAGGTAACCTCCTCTCTTTATGAGGTTAAGAGTTTGTCTTTCTTTCAAAATTTTTAATATCCTTTCAAGAACCTCATGAGGAGATAGATTTGTGGTGTCTATCTCTATGGCCTCTTCAGCCTTTAAAAGGGGAGCCAGTGGTCTTTCTGAATCCCTTTTATCCCTTTCAATTACATCCCTTTTAGCCTCCTCAATGCTTCCTTCTATTCCCCTTTCTTTCCATTCCTTGAGCTTTCTTTTTGCCCTCTCTTCAATTGAGGCGGTTAGATAGATTTTTAAATCTGCTTCAGGAAACACAAAGGTTCCTATATCCCTTCCGTCAAATATGCCCCCATTTTTTCTTCCAATTGAACTCTGAATCTCAACCATCTTCATTCTCACTGCCCTGTGAACAGAAACCCTTGATGCACCTTCTCCTATTTCTTTTTTTCTTATTTCTTCCGTCACATCGCATCCGTTCATATAAATTCTTAGCCCCCTTTTATCCCTTTTAAACTCAAGCCGAAAATTTTTGAGAAGGGGTTCAACTGATTTTTCATCGTCAAGAGGAACTCCCTTTTTTATTGCGAAAAGAGCAAAAGATCTATACATAGCACCTGTATCAATGTGTTCAATTCCAAGTTTTTCGGATAGGGCTTTTGCGAGGGTCGTTTTTCCAGAAGCCGCTGGACCATCTATTGCGATTATCATGATATTTTTATGTTTCATTCTTTGAGGACTTCAAGTTTTTCCAGAAAATCAGGGAATGATACGCTCACGCACTCAAAATCTTTTACATAAATCCCTTCTTCAATGGCGAGACCTGCTATGGCAAAGGTCATTGCTATTCTATGGTCTCCGTAGCTTTCTATCTCTCCGCCCCTGAGCTTTTTTCCGCCCCTTATTATCATTCCATCTGGAAGGGCTTCAACATCTGCTCCAATCCTCTTCAACCCCTCTACCATTGCATGCAATCTATCGCTTTCTTTCTTTCTCAGTTCTTCAGCCTCCCTTATTACAGTTTCACCTTCAGCAAATGAAGCAACCATGGCAATAAGAGGAATTTCATCTATGAGGGAAGGCACTTCTTTTGAGATGGAGATTCCCTTTAAACCCTTTGCTGACCGAACGATGACCGTGCCCATTTCTTCCTCGTTTATCTTTTTTTGGTCTTCTATTTTTATGTCTGCTCCCATCTCAATGAGAGCCCTTATAAATCCTGTTCTCGTCTCGTTCAATCCAACATTTTTTATGATTATTTCTGAATTTTCCACGATTGTTCCCCCGGCTATGAAAAATGAAGCAGAGGATATGTCTCCCGGAACAATTATCTCACTTCCCGAAAATCTCTGCACACAATAAATTTTTATCCTCCCACCAGCCCTTTCCAATTTAACGCCAAAATAAGTGAACATTCTTTCAGTATGGTCTCTTGATTTTATTTCCTCTTCTATTTCTGTTTCTCCTTCTGCAAAGAGTCCGGCAAGTAGAATAGCAGATTTTACCTGTGCAGAGGCAACAGGAAGTTTGTAGCGAATTCCCTTAAGGTTTCCTCCCGAGATGGAAATTGGAAGGAGTGAAGCATTATTTCTTCCATAGATTTTTCCTCCCATCTCCCTCAAGGGAATTGTTACCCTATCCATTGGCCTTCTTTTCAATGAATCATCTCCTGTTATCACGGAGAAAAAGGAACATCCTGAAAGTACACCCGCAAAGAGCCTTGCTGTTGTTCCAGAGTTCATAGCATTAAGGACATCCCTCGGTTCCTGAAGGGCATCCATGCCATTGCTTGAAATTATGATTTCTTCAGGAGTTAATTTTTCAATCTTTCCTCCTGTGGAAGTTACGAAGTTCAGGGTTGCATCCGTGTCATCTGATTTGAGAGGATTTTTTATTACAGTCTTTCCTTTTGCGAGCAGTCCCATTATGAATGCCCTGTGGGTTATTGATTTGTCACCCGGAAGGGTTATTTCACCCTTCAATCCCTTTGCCTTTTTTACCCATATTTTCATTTGCTTTCCCTCTTATATTTTCCGCATATTTCAAGAAGATTTTTTAGAGCGGAAAAATCATTTTTCTCAAGGAGAATTTCAAATTCCTTAAGCCCATCAATGAATCCTTTTAGTGCATCAAGCAGAGATTCCCTGTTCCAGAGCATTATTTCTGCCCACATTTCAGGTGGACTTCCCGCTACCCTTGTGGCGTCCCTGAAGCTTCCACCACCGTAATGGAAAAATCCCTTCTCACCGGCAATTTTTGAATAAAGAAAAGCAGTTATGTGGGGAAGATGGCTCACATAGGCGAGGACAATGTCATGCTTTTTTGCGTCCATCTCCAACACATTTGAGCCGAGTCCCATCCACATCTCCTTTACCATAAGGAGCCTTTTTTCATCTATTCCTTCGTAGGGGGTGAGTATACACAGGGCATTCTTAAAAAGGTCAGGGTCAGCATTTTTTGATGAACCAGACTCTTTTCCAGCAACGGGATGGGATGGTATGAACCTCCCATCAAAGAATGAAAATTCTCCCGCTACATCAAGGACCCTTCCTTTTACACTTCCCACATCCACGATTGTTCCATTAAAATTTTCCCATTTCAAAAGGGAGAAAAAATCTCTGTATGTGCCAAGTGGAGTGGAAAGAACGACTGCATCAGCTCCTTTTATCACTTCTTCAGGTCTTTTTTTATATGAATCTATGAATCCCCTTTCCAATGCAAACTTAAGATTTTCCTCATTTCTTCCCCAGCCGATAACTCTTTCTGCTACTCTGTATTTTCTTAATCCCGCCCCTATTGAACCTCCTATCAATCCAACTCCTAATATTCCAACATTTTCAAAAATCATTTCAGCACCTCTTCAAACTCTTTTATGAACCTTTTCATTTCATCCATTTTTCCAACCGAAACCCTTATGTGTTCTGGAAATCCGTATGCACTCATCTCCCTTACAATTATTCCTCTTCTTAATAATTTTTCAAAAACTTCCTTTCCATTTCCAACCTTTATGAGAACAAAGTTTGCATGGCTTCTTGCATATTCTATTCCAAGTTTGTCCAGTTTTTTATAAAGAAATTCTTTTGCCCTTTCGCTTAATTCAACAGTCCTTTTCACATGAACCTCATCCTTTAAGGCAGAAATTGCTGCTTCCTGAGCGGGAATGGTGACATTAAAGGGCTGTCTAACCTTGTTCAGAAGTTCAGCCACTTTTTCCGATGTTATTCCGTACCCAATTCTTAATCCCGCAAGTCCATAGGCTTTTGAGAAGGTTCTGAGCACAACAATGTTTTCCATTCCATCTTTTATAAATTGAAGACCACTTATGTAATCCTTTGAGGTGACAAACTCGTGATATGCTTCATCAAGCACAAGAAGGGTTTCTGATGGTAAGGACTCAATTATCCTCAAGAGGTCATTTTTCTTTATTATACTTCCTGTTGGATTGTTCGGTGTATCAATGAAAAGGAGGAGGGGTTTATTTTTCAATTCCTCAATAATAATTCTTTCCACATCGTATTCATACCCCTTAAAAGGGATTTCAACAATTTCGGTCCCGTATACCTGAAGGATAACCCTGTATATGAGGAATGAATGATTTCCAATAACAGCCCTTCCATGTCCGAAAACTTTGACAATTAATTCTATGATCTCATTTGACCCGGTTCCAAAAACGAGCTGGTTTTTTCTCACGCCTAATTTTTCAGCCAGTGCTTTTCTTAAGTAATAACACCCTCCGTCGGGGTACATGTGCACCCTGCGAACACATCTTAATATGGCAGATATGGCTTTCTTTGATGGACCGAGAGGATTCTCATTGGAAGCAAGTTTTATTGCATTTTTTATTCCCAGCTCCCTTTCCACCTCCTCAACAGGTTTTCCAGGCACATAGGGCTTTACCGCATTAAGTCTTGAAGGAGCCATTTTCTCAATCATATTCTTCCTCCTGAGGATATATTCCAAGAATTTCCTCACCTTTTAAATTTTTAATTTCCTCTGGATTTTTTATTACTCTTTCAGAAAAAATATACTTGCCTTTTTCCTTTCTTATGCTCATAATTGAAGCAGGAAATTTTAAAATTTCCATGTTCAAATCCTTGCCGGCAAGAAAAAATTTCTTTTTCTTCCCATCTATCTTCATGCTTCCAAGCCATAAAATTTTCATCCCATTTTTTTTGAGGGTCAAGAGATTTTTCATTTTAAAATCCATAAATACAAAACCATTTTCTAATTCCGCTCTTTCAAGAAGTTTTTTTTCCTTCAGGACCTCATATTCAATACTCTCTCCGAAGAAACTTTTAACGATAAATGGATGGAGTTTTTCATCGGATATAAAAATTTTAAACTTTCCTTCAGCGCCCCTGCAGACAGAAATTATTTCCCTGAAAACAGGAAGAAATTTTTCTTTTTTCATTTTTTCAATTATTTCTCTTTCCCTGAATGGGTCGTATGGATTTTTTTTGTAGGAAGATAATTTCTTTGCATAACAAATTCTTTTATTTAAAAGGCTAACTATTTTCTCATCAATTCTATCTATTAGATTTCTCCATCTTTTTACCTTCTCTTTCATAATAAAAAGATGGCATAAAAAGAGGAATAATTCAAAGTAATGGACAAGTTTTTCTTACGTTTTAAAACCAGAAACCTTATTGGAGGTATCACAAACCTCCGTATGAGTGAAGTCCTGAAAGAAGGAGGTTTACACCGAGGTATGTGAAAAGGGTAGCAAGAAATCCAATTATTGAAATGATAGATGTCTTTACTCCTTTCCATCCTACTATCAGTCTTCCGTGAAGGAATACTCCGTAAATGAGCCATGTGATGAGAGACCATGTCTCCTTTGGATCCCATGACCAGTATGAACCCCATGCATAATTTGCCCACGCAGCACCCGTAACAATTCCGAGGGTGAGCATTATGAAACCAAAGGCAACCGCTTTATAGTTTATTGTATCAAAAAGTTCAGTTTCAATCTGGGAAAGGAGATTTGGTTTTTTGACTTTTAAAATATGAATTATGCTTGCTGAAAAACCAACTGCAAAGGCAGCATACCCTATGAAACTCGTTATTACATGGACGCTAAGCCAGTTGCTCTGAAGAGCAGGTATTAATGGTTTTACTTCCTTTTCAAGGGTTGAACTCCAGAGCATTATTCCTATACATATAATGAGAGTTATAAAATCAACTACCTCTGTTTTAAATTTTGAATGCTTGAAGAAAAGAAGAATTGCTTCAATTGCCCATACCATAAAAATAAGGGATTCGTATAGATTTGTAACAGGAAAATACTTGTTTCCAACCTTAATTCCTTCAATCCATCTAAATCCGAAACCTGTGGTTATCATGAGAAAAGAAATCCATGTAAAAACTATTCCTATTAAGTTCAATGCTCTCTTACGCAATATAAAGTTCAAAAGAAAGAAAAGGAAAGCGATATAAATCGGATATAAACTTCTATCAAAAAACAATAGGCTCTTCATATCAAATACCTCCTTTTAACTGTTTATAAATCTCTTCTACAAAATCCAGGTTTTTCCCCTTCAGGACACTTCCTCCAATCATAATCAGGCTTTTCCCATCTTTTTCAAATACTGAGATATAAATTTTTCTTACCGTAACATAAAAGGCAATAATCATACCGATGATTCCGATGATACAGCCAGCCCAGACTATATTCACCCCGGGGTCTTTTGTCACCTCCAGTCCTGTGTAGTACAGAGGTTCAAGACCCTTTATCTCTATATCCAGTTCCGAAATTCCTTTGTGAATATCTCCCATCCTTTTGTCCTGAAAAACAGGGATTAATTTTTTATTTTCTCCCTCCGTGATAGACAATATAACTGCGGGGCCGAGATTAATATAGTTTTCAAAAAATTTTTCCACCTTGATCGCGAGACCATCAACCTGTTTTTCTTCATCACTTGTGAAGGAAACCTCAAAAGTTCTATTTTCTTTTTTAAGGGTGAGGATTATTTCTTTTAATCCATAAGTTCCGTAAGATGCCTGATAGAACCTCATTCCCCTGTAGGAAAGGGGATGGTTGACCTCTATTTTCTTTTTTAGAACGAGTTTTCCGCCTTCATATATTTCCAGTTCGCTTATGTATTCCTTCGGCACATCGCTATCAGGATATTTTTCAAGTTTGAAGTCAACGCATTTTATTACAAAACCAAGTGGAATGGGGGTTAAGGTTTTTGCTTCATAAATCATATTTGTTGATTCTCCTTCAGGAAGGTTTACCCTTGCTCTGAAACCGAAAAGGGAGCCTATAAAGGCACCAATAAATATCACGAGAATTCCGAGGTGGGTTATGTAAGGTCCGACCCTTGAAATTGCTCCCTTTCTTCCATAAAAGAATTTTTCTGTAGAATAGATTTTGAATCCGTTATTTTTTAATACCTCTTCAACTCTTCTCTTAATTGTTTCAACGGGTTTATCGGTCTTATATTCAAAATAAAGTGAGAAGTTTTTAAAACCGGATGGGTCTTTTATTGAGGTATGGGTTTTAAAGAAATTTATGAGAGATGGCAACCTTTCAATTGAACACAGAATCTGGTTGTTGGCAAAGTTAAGGAGTAGAAATCTGAACCAGAAAGAATGATAGAGGGCAAAGAATCCGAGAAAATCCATTATTTTGTAGCCCACCATCCCGAAGAGCCTTATGTATTGTTCAGGAGGAAGATTTTGAACGAGAAATGTTCCGACCATGGATATACAGGCGATTATTATGAAGAGCCAGATAGCAAGCTTTACTGAGCTTAATCTCTTCCAGAGGTTGTCTATAAAATTTACTTTCTTCACAAATTTATAATATTTACAAAAAAAATTTAATCAACTTATTTGAGTAAGACAACACGGACATTGTTAGGAGAAAAAAATTATAAATGCCACCGGATTAAAAAACCCAAAAGTATCTCTTTCAAACCAGAAATAGGTAAGAAATGGTACAATTTATACCAGAAAATTTTTTTATTTTTTGGAAAAGTTAAGATATGCGCGACATTAAGGAGTGAAAGGGTGGTAAAACAAATCCCTTGTTCAAAAAGCCCCTTAAATTTTCTCATTCAAAATCATAAAATGTCGCATAATATATAACTTATACAAATGATTGCTATTTTACCCCTCATTGTGTATACTCCTTTTGGTATTGTGGCAACCTTGCTCATCTCCTTTCAATTTTTTTTCTTTAGAGTAAGGGATGGTTGCCCTTATTTCAATTATTTTGAGGAAATAATCCCTTTTCATAGAGATTATTTTTGAGGAACGCCGTCTTGTTGCTTTCTTCCTGATTTTCTTTTATAATATAAACAAAAGGAGGTGCAATATGGTAGAAATCAAAAAAGAGGAGGTAGGGGTAGTAGATGGGTTTTTCTCAAAAATCGGAGTTGCAGCAGTTCAAATAACAGGTGGGGAGCTAAAGGTTGGAGATAAAATTCACATAAAAGGGGCAACAACCGACTTTGAACAGATTGTAGAATCTATGCAGATTGAAAAACAGAATGTAGAGGTGGCGAAAAAAGGAGACAAAATTGGAATAAAAGTGAAAGAAAAGGTCAGACCGAAGGATAAGGTTTATAAGATAATCCAGGAATAATTGGCATCGTCAGAAAGTAAAACCTTATCAAAAATCCACAGAAGAGCCCTTTTAAAGTCCTTGAATGAGTTTTTCACAAATATAAAAAGAATGCGTGCAGAAGAAAAGAGATTTAAAAAAAGTTTTTATGCCTCAATGAAAGAGGAGGTAGAACATATAATGAACCATTACCTTTTTAACGAAGGGAAGATTGAAGCCGAAACAAAAAGAGACATAGATGAAGTAAAGAGGGTGTGGGAGGAAATTGAGAAAGAAATAATGGGACCCATTATAATTGTTACAAAAGACCCACTGTATTTCTGGAAGAAATACAAAATGTGGAAAAACATAAGAAATCTCATCCTCGCTGAAAGCATAGAGGAAGCAATAGAGATTTGCATAAAGTTGAAAACCATTGATGCCAATCCTTTTGGAAACCCAGTAAATGCAATCATCCTTGACCCTTCTGTGGTGGAAAAATTAGATGACCTTGAGATGTTGAAAGAAGTGATGGAGAAGGAAAAGATAATTGGAGACATACAGGTGGAATGAAGAGGGAGCCGAGAGAAATAATAGCCCTTGTCACCCTTGCCACATTTGTATTTGGAATTACAGTTCTTGCCCTTTTCATCCTCCGTCCATTTTATTCTCCAGCCATTTTTGCAGTTGCAATTGCAATTTCCCTCAATCCCTTGAGAAAACTTTTGCTCAAAATTTTAAAGGGAAGGGAAGGAATTACTGCCTTTCTGATGACCCTTTTTGTGTTCCTCATAATGGTCGGGGTTTTGATGCCAATTTCTGTTACCCTCATAAAAGAATCCCGAAATCTTTATTATTTCGTAAGGGAAAATTTTGAAGAAAAAGAAGATTTTTTGTCTCAAATGGATGAAGCACTTCCATCACTTCCAGAGGAAGGAAAAAGGTTCATTTACTCACTTCTCTGGAAACTGGCTGATTACATAAAAAACATTTCAAAGGCATTTTGGGGATTTACCTTTTCTTTGATCAAAGGGACATTTTCCCTAACTTTTAAATTTTTTATATTCTTTTTGTTTATATTCTTTTTCTTAAAAGACGGTGAAAAAATTGTGAAATTTGTGTTTGAGCACATTCCCCTTAGTGAGGAGATTAAAAAGGAAATAAGGGAAAGACTGGGGCAGACATTCACTTCGGTTTTCTTCGGAACATTTGCAACCGCATTTGTTCAGGGAATTTTAGCAGGAATAGGATTTTTTATTCTCCGCATCCCGTATCCGGCTATCCTCGGAGTTCTTGCTGGTATCTGCGCCATAATTCCCTACGGAGGGACCGCCCTTGTATGGCTGCCAGTTTCAGGTTATCTCTTTTTAAAAGGAGAAATCATCAAGGGAATTATTCAGCTTCTCTGGGGTGCACTCATTGTAAGCACCGTAGATAATATCCTGAAACCGCTCATAATAGGAAAAGAAATGAGGGTATCATTTTTGTGGATGTTTCTTTTTATTATTGGCGGAATAAAAATTTTTGGCATCCCCGGTATATTCCTTGGGCCCATTGTCCTTTCCCTTCTTAAAGTGGCTGGAGAATCCATCACGGCAAGAAAATAAGTTGAAAGGGATTCTCAAAACTTTTTTCAATTCAATAATGCCATCCATATGCGTTCTGTGCGGAGAAGCAGTAGAAAGCTCACCTCATATATGCACAAAGGGCGAATACCTCTATAATTCTCCATCATGTATTAAATGCGGAAAGCCATTTGGAGGCGAAGGAAATGAAAGATGGTTATGTTCTGAATGTATGAGGAGAAACAGATATTTCACAAAGGTCTTCCCAGCCTTTCTTTACAGGGGAGAGTTGAGAAAGAAACTTTTAGAATTCAAGTATATGAAAAGATTAAGCGGAATTAAAAACCTGTGCCATGTTGTCGCAATGAAAATTTCCAAACATCCTGTGCCTCCTGATGTACTCGTTCCTGTTCCAATGTCAAAAAAAAGGCTTAAGAAAAGAGGATTCAATCACTCTGCTATTATAAGCAGAATTGTTTCTGATTTTTTAAATATCCCGGTGGACTATGATATTCTGGTGAGAACAGAAAATACCCCTCCCCTCTACTCCCTGAGCAGAAACGAAAGATTTTCTGCTCTTAAAAATGCTTTTGAACTCACAAAAAAACCTCCTTACAGGAGCCTTTGCATAATTGATGACATAATGACAACAGGAGCAACCATAGAAGCCTGTGCTAAAATTTTTATAAAAAATGGTGTTAAAGAGGTTTATGCAGGGGTTATTGCAAGGGATTAAAGCCTTTTTTTCTTGAACCTTTTTTCCAGTTCCTCCTTCTTTTCCTCCTCAGTTTTACACTTTATGCACATAGTGGTAACAGGTCTGACTTTTAATCTGTTAATATCTATCTCTTCCCCGCATACCTCACATATCCCGTACTTACCTTCCTCTATCTTTTTTAAAGCATCCTCAACCTTTTTCAAAAGTCTGTCCTCTCTTGAAGTGAACCTCATCTCAAGAAAATCGCTCTCCTCCATAAATGCCCTTTCTCCTTCATCAAAAACTTCCTCTTTTGGAGATGAAAGTTCACGGAGCACATCCTCCCTTTTCTCAAGTATTTTCTTTCTCATATTTAAAAGGATTTCTTTTATCTCTTTCAGGTCTTTCTCATTCATAATTTTATTTTACCATCATGAAATAGAAAAGCAACAGTTCGGCGTTAAGGCCATGTTTGTTTTTACTTGAATTCTTATTTTTCTGTGTTAAAATACATAAATAATGAATAGAATCTGGATTGTATTCTTATTTTTGTCCTTTCCGTTGAATGTTATGTCACAGGAGCTGGAAATAGGTATATCCTATTACAACAAAGGAGACTACGACAGGTGCATTAAGAAGATGAAGGAGGTTCTTAAAGAAAAAGAAGATTCTACTGCCTTCAGGTATTTAGCCCTCTGCTCAATAAAGGCGAAAATGTGCGGGTCAGCAATTCCATATATTGAGAAATGGAAGAAGTTAAAGAAAGAAGAGGCATCATATTATGGAGGGGTGTGCTGGATGGATATGGGCGATGATAAAAAGGCGATTTCGGAATTCAAAGAGGCATTGAATGCTCCATATCCATTAAAGGATTATGCAATGTTATTTCTCGGGGGGTTATATCTAAAAATCGGTGATGAAAAATTAGGAAGGTATTACCTCAAAATTGCTGAGAAGGGGAAGAGTAGAGAGGTTAGAGAGAGGGCGGGTTTTCTTCTCAAAAAGAAGAGGGGGTTTACCTATAAAATTGATTTCGCATCAGGATGGAATTACGATTCAAATGCTGGGCTTCTTCCCGATGACCCAAATTTGAGAGCTCTTTTTACAAGATATTTTGAAAGAAAATTTGATAACAGGTGGTTCGGGAATTTTAAGGGGAGTATATCTTTAAAACCATTTAATGGGTTCTATTCAACGCTCTCTTACGATTTTTATCAAAACCTGAACCAGAGGCTTCATCACATAAACTTCCAGACACACAGGGCTCAAATTGAGGCGGGTTATCTCAAAAAGAATTTAAAACCATTTATCTCGGGAGGATATTCAGGGGCTTTCATATCAACCGACCTGAATTCCTTTTCAGAGGGAGGATATGGAAAGACAGGTTTATCTTACAGGATTGATTCACTTGAATTTGGCGGTTCCATTTACATCTCAAAAACTGCTTATTACGAAAGACTTCCTCAAGAACAGAAAAGAAGCGGATGGTTTGAAGGGATGGAATTCTATTCTCAACAGACGCTGTCATCAAGGTTCAATCTTTATGAAGGTTATTCAATTGAAAATTCCAATACCCGTGGCAGTGACTGGGATTACATATCCCACAGGTTGAGCCTCAAAGGGATGCTGGAACCATTTAAAAATTTTGCGGTTCACATTGAGCCTTCCTATACATACAGGGATTTCAGACACAAAGATAGCATATTCGGTAAAAGAAGGATTGACAATGAGATAGGAATTGAGGTTCTTCTTGGATACGAAATTCTCAAATGGTTGAACCTTTTTGCATCCTATGCCTTTTATCTTGACAATTCAAACATGGAGATGTATAATTATAAAAGAAGCGCAGTAGGTGCGGGAATAGGTGTAAGGGTTGAGTAGAAAGAAGGAGGAAATTATGAAAAAAGGGTTTTATGTGGTGGGGTTGTTTTTTATTTTGAGAGCCTCTTTTTCTTATGGAGAGGAGGTCATTGGTTATCCGGGAAGGATAGAGGGAAGGTGTGAGGTTATAAGAAATGGAGTTTCTCTGAAAATCACACCTTCAACAGCCTTTATTAAAGGAGATTTGATAAGGACATATAACAATGGAAGGGTTGAGGTAGTTCTTCTTGATGAAACGGTGATAAAAATAGGTCCAGATGCAGAGGTCAATATCTCTGATTTCCTTCTTGATGAGGAATTTTCAAAGAGGAGAGGAATTCTCAAACTTATAAGGGGCTCAATAATGACAATTCTGAGAAAGGTTTATAAGGGGATAAAGGGAGAGTTCTCCGTGGAAACAAACACAGCAGTCGTTGGTGTTAGGGGGACGAAGTTTATTGTCTCAGCATATTCTCCATCACAGACAGAAATCATAGTCCTTGAGGATTCAATCTATGTTGACACACCTCTTGGAAGCATTGTTCTTGAGGAAGGATACATCACATCTGTATTTGAGGGTCAACCTCCTTCTCCTCCGCAGAGATTTGACCCTGAAAAGATAATGAAGTTCATTGAAGGGATTGAGCCATCTCATGAAGGACATGAAGAATTTGAGGAGAAATGGGAAGGATTTTTACCTGAAGGGGAAGAAAGAACAATTGCTACTCCTGAAGAGTTTTATCATAGACCTCCTGTGGAGCAGACAGTTCAAACAGGTGGACAGGATGTCTTTCAAGAACTCGGAGAAATCCCTGTAAAGGTAAGGGTTATATTCCCTTAAATGGAGGTGAAAAATGAGAAGGTGCATCCTTGTATTTTTATTGTTGATTTTTGCGTGTGAAAGGAAGGGCAATTTTGTTCGTGTGGATTTCAAACTTGACGGAACAGGAGGAATTCCTACTTATGTTAGTTCAATTACCCTTAGCGTTGAATGGGAGTCTGCTTTAAGCCCCATAACGGATGTTATTCCGATTGACACATTGGAAAAAGAAATTATGGTTCCTGCCGGTGAAAAAAGGGTTTTTAAAGCCTATGCTAATGTTTATGGTGGCACACCCGTTCTTTTTGGAACAAGCATCAAAGACATCCTGCCGGGAGCCACAAATAATGTGGATATCTATCTCAGTTTGATTGAATTCAGCGGATTTGTTCACGACCCTCTCGGAGATTCAAAAATTTGTGACATAAATGGTGTTCTGGTAAAGAAACTCAATCACTCAATCAGAGTAGATATATGGGTTGCTCCGAATACAAATTTAGAAAATGTATATTTCTATTTACTCCTGGACCTTGACCAGAATTCATCAACATATATTGGAAGCACGAAGGGAGAAATTGGTCCTGATGCAGGAATTGTCATTTATGCGGGAGGAGTTACAGGAGCTTATATCTTCAATGAGTGGACGGAAAGCGGAGAGCCTCTAATTTTTTATTCCTCATCCTTTCCCGGATTTGTAACCGGAAACAGAATTTCTGTTGATATCCCTGTTTCAGCATTTGGAAACGAAGATGGATTGATGAACTTTATTGCATTCGTATACAAATCCAACACAGGAGTGGTTGAAACCACAGGAACTGGAAAGATGGTTAATGGTTCGACACTGTCTGCAAATCCTTTTTATAAGTATTCCAACGGAATAATCTCAATTATTGCTGGAAGCACCCTTGGGGATAAAGGAGATGCAATAAATTCACCACTTGGGGAGCTCTCATCAATGGTGGTAGATGGAAATGAAATCGTATATCTTGGAAGTTTCTCAGGAAGGGGGTTTTTAAGAAAAATTGACCTTTCAACAGGAAAAATCTATAACCTCGCTGGAATAATCACCCCGGATCCCGACTCCTTTATAGAGGCTGAATTTCCAATTCCTGTCACAATTCCTTCTACAGCAAGGATATACAAGGATGGAGAGAAGATATTTCTTTCTGATTCTTATGATTGCACAATAAAAGAACTTGACTTAATAACAAAAAGTTTTGACCTCATCGCTGGAATTCCAGGGCAATGTGGTTATAATGGAGATGGAAGTGCCAATTCTGTTCCTCTCAATAACCCAACTTCTCTATTTGTCCAAAACGGAGAGATTTATTTCTCAGATACAGGAAATAATCTCATAAGGAAGATAAGCAATGGATATGTTCAGACAATAGCAGGTGATTATTCCTCATATCCATGCGACTCTACTACTCAGGCATTTTATGGAGGACAAGCCACACTTGCATGTCTATCAAGCCCATCAGGGATATTTCCTGATGGTTTAACAGGATTCTATATAGCAGATACAGGAAATTACCTTGTAAGATATGTTGATTTTTACTCCGGAAACATATCAACCATTGCTGGAAATGGAAGTTATGGGTCTCCTATATCCGGAATAGGCCGATTATCAATCCCTTTCACTGGTCCAGAGGGCGTATTCTTGTGGCAGGATAAAATTTTTATTATTGATGCAGGTCTTCTTTATTATATTGATATGGATATATATATATTTCAGTTTTCCCCCTCATATTTTTCAGTTGCCTATCCTTCCAATTACCTCTATGTGTATTCAGAAGCAGATAATTCCATTGGATATTTCTCAAGCCTTACTAATCCAGTTTTTCAAAAATTAGCTGGTTCTCCATTTTCTAATTCCCTCCACGGAGGGGATGGTGGAGATGCTTTATACTCATCCCTTGAAGACCCTCGCGGGCTTGCGGTTTATAATGGAGAGGTTTATTTTCTTGAGAATAGACTTCATTCCCTTTATAAGGTTTCTTCAGGAAAACTTCTAAGGATTGCTGGAAATGGACAGCCTCAACTCTGTACCTTATCTGTGCAGATCAGCGCAGATAACCCAGCCTTTTATTTTCCTCAGGACCTCTCAATAGGTCCTGATGGAAAACTCTATGTTGCAGATGGAGACTGCACTGTAAAGGTTGTTGATTTTTCAATGAATGAGATAAGAAGGTTTGGAGGAAATTGCGAGTGTTCTACCCCTCAAGATGGAAAAGATGCGCTCTCCTCTCCACTTCTTTCACTAACAAGCATTGAAACTGGAAGTGATGGAAGCATTTTTCTTTCAATGACAGAGGCACTTACCTCTTACATCTACTCCATAGACCAATCAAAAATTCTTCATCACATAGGCGGAAATCCAAATGGATTGGATGTCTTTAATTACACAGGTCCAACTGATGCAAGAAATGTCAACTTTGGATACATTTACTTCCTCAGGGCTGAAAAAGAAAATCCATTCCTTTATGTAGGCACTGATTACGCGATATGGAGGATAGACCTGAGAACGAATATGGCTGAACTCTTTATCGGAGGAGAAGGTGGTCATGGAGGCTGGATTATAGAAGGTTCTCCGCCTTATTTTAAAAGTGCTCTTATGATGAATATATTCTCTGACATCTTTCCCATTGGAGGAGACCTTTTCATAGGGTCATCTTATTCCAGTCTCTTTGGCTTCAACCGGTACACCTCTTTCAGAATCGCAGGAAATCTATCCAAATCAGGATTCAGAGGTATGAACGGAAGGTCTATTGATTCCCTCATTTATTATCCAGCCGAGGTTTTTCACGATGGAAAAGATATATACCTTCTCCTTTATGATTATTTTGGAGGAAGGATATTAAAAATTTCACCCCTTCCTTGATTTTTGATAAAATTTTTATATGAAAAAAATTGAACCTCCTTCGGAGCCTGGTGTTTATCTTTTCAAGAACAAAGATGGGAAGGTAATTTATGTTGGAAAGGCGGTTAATCTGAAGAACAGACTGAAGGGTTATTTTTCAAAATCAGGTGATACAAGATTTCTTTTCCATCATCTTGTTAAAGAGATACATGATGTTGAATGGATTGTAACGGAAACAGAAAAAGAAGCACTTCTGCTTGAGGAAAAACTAATAAAAAAATTCAAACCCAAGTTCAACCTAAAACTCAGGGATGACAAGACCTATGTGCAATTAAGAATAAACATCTCCCACAGGTTTCCCGGGGTATGGATTGAAAGGAGACCTCAAAAGGATGGGAACCTCATTCTCGGACCGTTTTCATCAGTTCGTTCTTTAAAGGAATTCCTTGATACCGGGATAAAGGCTTTCAAAATAAGAACATGTTCTGATAGGGAATTTCAGTCAAGAAAAAGACCCTGTATAGAATACGATATGAAGAGATGTCTTGCACCCTGTATGGGATATGTGGATGAAAACGAATACAGAAAGAACCTGAATGACTTCATAGGGCTTTTTAAAGGAAAGGGGAAGGAAATCATTGAAGAAATGAGAAAAAAAATGATGGAGTTTGCCGAGAAGGAGGAGTTTGAAAAAGCTGCTCAGATAAGGGATACAATAATGGCAATTGAAAAGACCCTTGAAAGGGAAAGGATATATATTGGTTCAGAAGAAGACAAAGATTTCATAGGAATTAAACTCGTTGAAAACAATCTTTTCATATCCGTCCTTTCTTTCAGAAACGGTTCTGTTGAAGAGGTTTCAAAGTTTTCGTTCAAAAAGGCCCTCAATCCCGACGAAGAAATTTCTACCTTTATCGTTCAATTCTACAATGAGAACAAATATCTCCCTTCATTTATAGTGATGAGAAAACTTCCTGAGGACAGTCTATTTTTATCTGAGATTCTATCCGAAAGGGGAAACAAAAAGGTGATTCTGAAAGAGCCATCAACGGATGAAGAGATTGAACTCCTTGAATTTGCGGAAAAGAATGCTCAATCCCGGATGGAAACCGATAAAAGAAAAGAAACAGCCCTAAAAAGTACACTTCTTGAAATAAAAGAAAAATTTAAACTTTCCAAACTTCCTGTAAGAATAGAGTGTTTTGATGTTTCAAATCTTTTCGGAGAGGATGCTGGAGGTTCAAGGGTTACATTCCTCTACGGGGAACCTTTAAAGAGCGAATACAGGAAATACAAAATAGAAAGAAGTGAAATTGACGATTATGGAATGCTTTATGAGGTTTTGAAGAGAAGGATAAGGGATGGAAAGGAAAGGGGAGACCTTCCGGACCTCATAATAATAGACGGAGGAAAGGGACATCTTAGAATTGGCATTAGGGTTCTTGAGGAAGAGGGTGTAAAAGAGATTGATTTGATTTCCATTGCCAAGGGAAGAAGGAGAATGAAAATAGGAGACAGGGTTTATACTCCGAAATTCCCTCAGGGGATTTCAATATCACCCTCTTCAAAGGCAGGGAAACTTCTAATGAGGATAAGAGATGAGGCGCATAGATTTGCCATTGAGTATCACAGAAAAAGAAGGGAAAAGGGATTAACGGAGACGATTCTTCTTAAAATTCCAGGAATAGGAGAAAAAAGGGCAAAAACTCTCCTCTCAAGGTATATGGGACTGGGCGGAATAATCAATGCCTCAAATGAAGAAATCTCTTCCCTTTTAAGAATCTCCATTAAAAAGGTGGAAAAGTTGAAGGAAAATATCAAGAAATTAAAGGGAATTTCCAAATAAATTGTTCATATAAAATCAAAGCGCTCCCTCCCCGCTTTCTCCAGTTCTTATCCTTATAGCATTCTGGACATCGTAAACGAAAATTTTTCCATCACCTATTTTTCCGGTCTTTGCATTTTTTATTATCACCTCAATTGCCTTTTCAACCATGCTATCAGGAACCACTATTTCTATCTTTATCTTCGGCAGAAAATCAACAACATATTCCGCTCCCCTGTATATTTCTGTATGACCCTTCTGTCTTCCAAATCCTTTAACCTCGCTGATTGTCATCCCTTTTATCCCTATTTCAGCAAGGGCATCCCTTACCTCCTCCAGTTTGAAAGGTTTTATTATTGCTTCAATTTTCTTCATTTTATCCTCCTTTAAAAGGATAAAATCATTATATTCCCCCTTTTTATAATTATCAATTTGTAGAACAACACAATTCTTATACTTGACTTATATAAACAATAGAATCCTTTTGGTTGAATTGACAATTGGTATTGGAGGTTATAAAATTATTTTATTGAAAAATGAGAAAATTCTTCGCATTTATAATTCTCCTTTTTCCTTTAAAATCTTTCACACATGAACCCGATATGGTAGAACATACCTTCGGTGCGACAAACATAAATGCCTTTACAGGTAATGGCGGATTGACCGCTGGATTTTCAGAGAAAGGAGAAATAACTGTCCTGAGATGGCCATCCCCCGGATTTTATGACCATTTAAATTATTTCACACCCATAATTCCTGTGGATAAAGGATACCATGCATACGACCTCGCATATATGGGGGCAAAGCCAAATATGGGGATTTTTTCTGGGATAAAAGTTAATGATCAAGTTATCTGGCTCAGAGACCTTCCCTCCCAGCAGACCTACCTTAAAGATACTTCCATTATCCTAACGAAATTTTTCTGGGAAGATAAGGAAATAATCCAGAAGGCATTTGTTTCACCATATACAGATGTTCTTGTCCTTCACTACGAGGGACCAGAAGAAATTAATTCACTAATTTTTTATGAAAACCTTGCACCCTGTAACAAGAAGATTCCATATATTCCTATCCTTGACTGGTTTGATGATGAAAATAACGATTTTTTAGCCTTCTATGAAGAAGGAAGTATATTCCACATGAACGGTGAAAAAAGGGATATCTCTTACATTGAAGAAATTTTCAGTGTTCCAGAAATTGAAAGAAAAAATAGATTTTATGAATTCCTTGAACCATTCAAAAAAATGAACGCAATCTGGTTCGGAAAAAAAGGCTCAGAATCGCCATCATCCTATCAGGTTGGACACGATTCCATGACAAAATGCCCAATCCAAAAAATCTGGATCGATGAACCAGTTGATGCTTATGTTGATGCAAAAGATGGGATTTTAAGTGGCTACAGCATAGGAGGATGTCAGACAAATTCAGCCTTAGAGTTTCCTTTCAACGGTGAACTTACGATCGTTATTGGGGTTTCGGATTCTTATTATGAAACCAGAAAAATCCTTGAAGGAATATCTTCCCGTTCATATAAGGAACTTGAGGAAGAAACAAAAAATTTCTGGAAGGACTGGCTTTCAAGGGTTCAAAATTTTGACGAATTTTCAAAGAGAACGCTCATAAGCATAAAGCTGGCACAGGACAGAAATACAGGTGCAATTGTTGCGTCCATAAGCACACAGCCTCCTTACGGACAGGACTGGCCAAGGGATGGAGCATTTATAAACCTTGCCCTTGATGTGGCCGGGTATCATGAAATGGTGACAAAACACAATCTCTTTTACAAAGATGTGCAGAGAAAATCTGGAATCTATCCGTTTGCAAGAGGGACCTATGACATGTGTTATTATCCGGATGGAATGCCAGGTGGACCAATTCCTTTTGAAATTGATGAGACAGCACTAATAATATGGACACTCTGGTCTCATGCAAAGTTCTTGAAAGATGGAAGGGACAAATACATAAAAGAAATTAAAGAAACATTGGAATTATCAGCTGAAACACTTTATGAATGTTATGACGAAAAAAAGAAACTTCAGTGCGTTGCCAATGAAGATGACAATCCGCTTTTTACACAGGGGCTTCAAGGAGCAGTTACATACTATCTTGCCATGAAAAGCGCTCATGAGTTCTTTTCATACATCGGCGAAGAGGAGAAGGCTGAGGGGTTTTTAGTGAGGGCAGAAGAAGTAAAAAATGGAATAATGGAGAACTTCTATACAGATGATGGATTAAAGGGCTCATACGGAGAGATAGCATGGTTTTTATGGCCTGCAGAAATAAGAGAAGGGTATGAGGAAACGCTGGTTGCTGAATATCTTCTTTCAGAAGCCGAGAAATGTTTAAAAAAGGAAAGGGAGGGATTTGCATATATAACAAAGGGACTACTCGCACTTGCTCTTACTCACAGGGACAATTATTCTTCAAAACTCAATGAACTCAAAAATATACTTATAAACGAGGTCCCAACACAGGGCACAATGCATTTCGGAGAGGTGGTTGTGATTAGAAATGGAGAGTTTTTCAATAGAGTCGCCATTCCACATATATGGGAGGCATCTCTTTCCTTTCTTTTCATAAAGGCAATGGAGGAACCAACGACATTCTCACCCCTTCAAACAAAAATTTTGAGGGAAGAAGGGTGCGGATGTGCTGAATCTCCCTCATCGTCCTATCCAGTTCTTTTCGCCTTTTTTGTTTTTATTATCAGAAGTTTATGGAAGAAAAAGAACTGATAGAGAAACTGAAAAGGGGTGATGACTTAGCATACAGAGAAGTTATAAAGAAATACGGAAAAAAGATGTTCGGATTCATCTTCAGCATGACGAGGAACAAAGATGAAACCGAAGAGATAATGCAGGAAGTTTTTCTAAAAGTTTTAAAGTCAATAAAGGACTTCCGTGAGGATTCACTTTTCTCCACATGGCTTTTCAGGATAACATTGAATACAACCCTTTCATACATGAAGAAAAAAAGGAGGAGAAAGAGGGAAACCTCTGTATCAGAACTCAAAATGGAAGATGAGAAGATAGATTTTGAAGACAGAGAGAGCAGTGGGACAGAGGAATCGTTAGAAGCAGAGGAAAGAAAAAATTTGTTCAGGAGGCAATTGAATCTCTTCCACAATCTTATAAAATTGCTATTATACTAAAAGACATAGAAGGAATGCCGTTAGCAGAAGTTGCAAAGGTTTTGGGATTATCTGAAGGCGGAGCAAAGGTGAGGCTTCACAGGGCAAGACTTCTTTTGAAGAAAAAACTTGAACCAGTTGTGGAAAGGGGAAACCTGTGAGAAGAAAGAAGGAATGTAAAAA